>JAFVAA010000698.1 GCA_017476305.1 Lachnospiraceae bacterium | reverse complement strand
GATGGATTCCCTTACCCGTTTTTCCATGGCACAGAGAGAGATTGGTCTGGCATCCGGGGAGCCGCCGGTATCGCGAGGATATCCACCGAGCGTGTATTCGGAGATGCCGAAGCTTTTAGAGAGGGCGGGATGTTCCGAAAAAGGCTCCATTACGGGGTTATATACCGTTCTGGTCGATGGAGATGATATGAATGAGCCGATTGCCGATACGGCAAGAAGTATTTTAGACGGTCATATCGTTTTAGACCGGAAGATTGCACATAAAAACCACTATCCGGCAATTGATGTACTGCAGAGTATTTCCCGTGTCATGTCGAGTATCGCATCGGGTGAGCATAAAAAGAAAGCGGGACTTTTGAGAAATGTGTTAGCTACCTATGCGGAAGCAGAGGATTTGGTAAATATCGGTGCCTATCGGCCGGGGTCAAATAAAGAGATTGATTTTGCCTTATCAAAAATCGATGCGGTCAATGATTTTTTGATGCAGGATGTGGATGAAAAATATGATTTTTCAGAAGAGGTGATCGCACTGCTATCTATATTTAGTGAACAGGCAGAGGGTGAAACGATGGAGGTATGAACCATTTGAAAAATTAGACAGCAGCAAGTATGGTTCTGTCAGACTGTGAGAGCAGTACGGAGGAGAACATGGCAAGGTTTATTTTTAAACTGGAGAGTATTTTATCCATCAAAGAAAAGTTAGAAACACAGGCAAAAGTAGAATTTGGAATAGAGATGGCAAGGCTTCGGGAAGAAGAGGAAAAGCTGGAGGCCATGCGGCTTAGAAAAGAGGAATTCCAGAGAAGACTGACAGGTGCTGTCCAGAACCAGCTTAACATCAGGCAAATCAAGGATTTAGAGGATGCTGTAGAAAATGTCAAGTACAATATGCGTCTTCAAAGAGTCGTCATTAGAGAGCAGGAGGCTCGTGTAGAGCTTGCCAGAGAGAAGATGAATGAGGCGATGAAGGAGAGGAAGACCTATGAAAGGCTAAAGGAAAAAGCGTTTGAAGAGTTTTTGAAGGAATTAGATAAAGCAGAGCGAAAGGAAGTTGATGAGCTTGTCAGCTTCCGGTATCAAAACGCAGTGGAAAGCGAGGATTAGGAATCATGGCAAAGAAGAACAAAGATGAAATGCCGGCTATGGAACAGGAAAGTGGAGGAAGCAAAGCGGTGACAGCGTTGATTGCATTGATTATCGTGCTGATCTGGCTGGCAGTATTTGGATTTCTGATTAAACTGGATGTAGGAGGAATCGGAAGCAATGTCCTTTATCCTGTGTTAAAAGATGTTCCTGTAGTAAATAAGATCCTTCCGGAAGCATCTGAGGAACAGCAGGCGGCAGATGGGAACTATAAATACAATACACTAAAGTCTGCAAATGCCAGAATCAAAGAATTAGAGGGACGTCTGGAGTCCGAGTCCGGTACAACTACCGCAAATTCGGATTACATAGCACAGCTTGAGGCTGAGGTGAAAAAGCTTAGAAAGTACAAGGATGCAGAGGAAGCGTTCAATAAACGTGTAGCTGAGTTTGATGAGAAGGTGGTATTCACAGACAATGCACCGGATTTACAGGAATACAAAGCGTATTATGAGAGCATTGCACCGGAAAACGCAGAGAGAATCTACAGGCAGGTGCTTTCAGAGCTGCAGTATACTGAAAAAGCACAGGAGCTGGCGACACAGTATTCGAAGATGGATGCCGCATCCGCAGCGCAGATTTTGACCGAGATGAAAGAGGATTTGGATCTGATCTGTGATATTTTAGAAAACATGAAGGAAAGTGAAGCAGCGGCTATTTTACAGGAGATGGATACGACGTTTGCGGCACAGATCACGAAGAAAATCGCAGCGGTGAACGGAAGGAAGTAGGGCAGCGCTTTACTCAGTAAGCAATATAGCAGTAGATTTTTTTGCAGAAAATCCTTCTTGTATATTTTAACTTTTTTTGATATAATGAACAGGAGTAATCGTGTTACAAGGTATGGTTAATCTCCCTATAGTATTATCAGAAGGGAGGTGGTGTGATGAGTACATTTGAGGTTTTGACATTACTATTTTACAACACTACGTTTTTAATTACACTGCAAATGCACCTATGGTGCAATGCCTACATAGACAGTAGGAACAACAAGCGTAAATAAAAATCAGCCTATCCTTGTACTTTGGCAGAGTCCGGGATAAGCTGAAATTAAACTAACATCCTAGGGAGCTAACCCACCTTGTGGGCGATTGCTCTTTTATTATAGTAAGACTTTTTTCTTAATATGTCAAGTTTTTCTGAAAATTTCCCCTGCCACATTAAGTTTTCCCCTGAAAATAACCGATATATATAACGTGTAAAAATGAAATTAAAAAAATTTCATTTTTTACCAACTACCATGACAATGGAATAAGGAGGTGAAACGATGGCAAAGGTAGATGCAATGAGTTTGATGGCAGCTTCTGCGAAGGATGTTACAGCCGCCGCGAAAAACCAGAGCATTCGAAAGGTAGAAGGAAATACCGATTCTTTTGGTCAGTATATGGCGAAAAGAAATGACACTTCTGAGGAGCAGACCTTTGTAAAAGCAAAGGAAGGCTTTCAAAGAAACGAGTTCTCAAATGATGCGAAGCCCAATTACGTAAAGAAAAAGGATTATGTTTCCGAACTGGGAAATGGGAATGAGGCAGCCGTGGCAGGTTCTGTGAGCATCGAGCAGGCGGGTCGTATTGTTTCTGAAATCAGACAGATTGTAAAAAGTGAACTTTCTACGGATGATGCAGCGATAGACCAGACACTCGGTTCTATGGGGATTACCGCACTAGATCTCTTAAACCCGGATGTTTTAAAGGATTTTCTGCTGCAGTTAAATAACGTAGACAGTACAGAGCTTTTGACAAATGAACTGCTTTTGAACGGTCTTCAGAGCGTGACAGAGCTTTTAAGAGATTTCGCAGAGGAAAATCAGGTACCTGTTTTCGCTTTGATGGAGCTTCTGGATACGCAGATGCCGCTTGATGAGGTGGCAGAGCCGGAAGTATTTGAATCGTTCATGCAGCAGCTGACCGGTGATTCCGAAGGCGCATATGTCTCTCCGGAAAGGCAG
>JAFVAA010000697.1 GCA_017476305.1 Lachnospiraceae bacterium | reverse complement strand
ATGAGCAGCATATGCAGGGCTATGATGTCTATGATAATGCCGGGACGCAGATGTTTGTCTGCAGGGACAAGGTAGATAATACCGAGTACAATTTCAGTTCGGATACGGAAAGAAACTTTGATCCGGAGAAGGAATGGCTGTATGGAGATGTTACGACAGAAAATGGAACGGCCATTACGAAGAATTTTAAATTTACGACAGATCCGGAAGCGGCATCCGGTGTAGAAAGTACTTTGGCGACTCTGATCACGGAGAAGAATGATGCTGCAAAGAGAACGGAATACAGAATCGCTACTTATTATAAGATGACAGCATCGACGGTTTCCATCGATTCGAAAATCCTAAAGGATGGAAATTTATTAGCAGCTTCTGATAAAGCGGGTTCCGGCATTTCAAACGGATGGAACCTGGAAAAGCTTTCTGCTCTTCGTGACAATAAAACGATGTTTCTGGAAGGGCAGCCTGGAAACTTTTTGAAAACGTTAAATTCCACCGTGGGAATTGATACGGCGAAGTCGATCAGCAATTCGGATAATGCAAAGAATATCAGGGATTCCGTGGATACCAGAAGGATGTCAAAGGCAGGAGTGGATGAAGACGAGGAAGGACAGAACCTGATCATATGCCAGAATTTATTGAATTATCAGTATAAAGTGTTATCTGTTATGGATGAAGTGCTGGATAAATTGATTAATGGCACTGCGCTGTAAATGGTTACGGATAAGTCGGACAGGAGGTAGATTATGAGAATTACGAACTCTATGATATCAAACAATTCACAGATTCACATTGGAAATGCGAAGTCACAGCTGATGAGAAGCCAGGATCAGTATACAACGCAGAAAAAGATCCAGCGTCCGTCGGATGATCCGACGATTGCGGTACGTGCTCTGCAGCTTCGTACCAGATATTCGCATATTACGCAGTATGCAGATGCAAATATTAAAGATGCCATCGAGTGGATTGAAGATTCTGAGGGAAAGCTGAAGTCCATTGACAGTATTTTGACAAATATGAAGGGTTTTATGAATCAGGGGGCCAATGATACCCTGGATGCGAAGCAGCGAAGCTTTGTGCTGGAAACCCTGCAGGGAAATGTCAGGGGGATTTTTGAGGACAATGCGAATGGAACTTTTTCTGACCGCTATGTATTTACCGGTTTTCGTACCGATACCTCCCTGCTTTTCATGGAGGATACAAAAAATCTGGAATATAAGATTACGGAAAATTTTGAAACGAAAGATATTGACGCTGTAAAGGTGGTAACTGGCGGGGCGTCTTATGATGGCGGCTCAGCAGCGAGCTATGCGGCAGATTCTCCGGAGGAGAAAAAGGTATACCGTATGGCGTTAGCTTATGATAACTGTGCGGGGACCAACTATAAGAGCGATTCTGCTACAAATGAGGTGATTGAGATTGTTTTAAAGGATAGGAAAGGGAATCCGATCATGGATGATTCCGTTACCCCTTCTGTTCCGATCACGTATCGTCCTGCAGTAAAAGCGTCTACAGATGCAGATGCTTATGATACGGACAGTGCTCCAGGGATTAATTTTCTTTACGATACGGGCGAGTTGATTTTATCAGATGAGGTTTATGAAAAAATTCAGACTGAAAATGCGAAAGAAAAAGTGACGATTGAAGCGACCTATGTGAAAAAAGAGTTTGAGAAAGGCGATATCCGTCCGGAGATGTATTTTGCATGTAAAAGCTTTCATACGCAGTCAAACAGGGAAATTGAGTATGCAGATCCATCCGGTCAGGATATTCGTTATGAAATCAATTTTGGTCAGGTCGAAAAAGTAAATGTACAGGCATTAGATGCGCTTGATACAGATATTTATCGAAGTGTTGATTATATTGCGCAGACGGTCCATGCGGTGGAGGAGGTAGAGAACAAGCTGGCAGATGTAGAGAAACAGCTTACGAATACGACGGATACCACGCAGACGCATAATCTGGAAAAGCTAAAGGAGGTTTTGACGCAGGAACTGAGTCTCCGCACCGGAGTGATGCAGGAGGCATTTTCCAAGGGATTGACTGCAATATCTGATGCACAGACGACAGTAAATATTTCTTTGGCAGATATTGGTGCCCGTGACAACCGCATGATTTTGACAAAGAACCGGTTGGCAGATGAAAAGATCGACACCGAAAAGAGTATGTCCGAAAATGAAGATATCGATATTGCAGATGCGTATATTAATCTGACGCAGGCAGATAATTTATATCAGGCTTCTTTGTCTGCGACGGCGAAAATTTTAGGAAATTCACTTTTGAACTATATTTAATCATCGGGCTGATGTGTGGAGCTTTCGAAAAGTCCGCATACATCAGCCTTTATTGCTTTTATAGGAAACTGCATTCCCTGCAAAAGCAATAAACGCTCCGCGAGGATGCGCACGGATGCATATGGAAACATTTATGAAAAAATGGAGGTAATATATGACATTAGAGACAAGATATTTTGGGAAGGTAGAAATCGAAGAAGAAAAAATCATTCATTTTAAGGATGGAATTCCTGGTTTTGATGAGTATAAGGATTATACCATTATTTATGATATCGAGGAGGAGAGTGAGCCGCTTTTTTCCTGGCTGCAGTGTATTACGGAAAAAAATCTTGCATTTCCAATCGTAAATCCATTCCGTGTGAAGGAGGATTTTGATCCTGTCGTGGAGGATGAACTGCTAAAGGATCTGGGGGAGTTTGAAAGTGAGGATCTGGCAGTGTTTTTATTGGCGACGGTTCCTAGTGATGTTACGAAGACTACGGTGAACATGAAGGCACCGATTATCGTAAATACAAAAAACAGACAAGCGGTGCAGATCATTGTGGAAAATTATGATTATGAAATCAGGCATGCACTGCTCGCAGAAAATAAATAGGAAGATGAATTGGAGGAAAAATATGTTAGCATTAGCAAGAAAGTCAGGTCAGTCTATCATGATTGGCAATGATATTGAAATTACGCTTCTTGAAATTAAAGGAGACCAGGTCAAGCTTGGAATCAGCGCACCAAAATCTGTTCCAATTTATCGCAAGGAGATTTATGCACAGATTCAGGAGGAGAATAAGAGTGCCGGACAGGAAATAGATATTTCGAAGCTGAAAAGTGTCTTTGGTGGAAAAGAGTAAAGTTTTTTGGGAAAGTGTCGATATAAGTTATAGAGTATTAGAGCCCTTCGAAAAGAGGTAAAGGATTACCTCTTTCGTTCGTGGTATCAGGTTTTGATTTAGGAATGCACATGGAGGTGAGTTTATGCAGATGGAATCCTTAGTTGGTGGTGTGGCAGGAAACTATGAGGCAAAGCCTGTGGTCAAAGAGAACCATAGTGCGGAGAGCAGTACGATGGATCCTGTGGAGCGTTTGGCAGAGCAGATGGAGATTACGCCCATTAGCAAAAAAGTGACAAATACGACGGAAGAAAAGGAAGAAAACCAGGTTTTGCCCGGACAGGAAAAAGAACCGGCAAAGAGCAGTATTGATGCGGCGATGTCTCTTTTGAACTCTCAGATCGAAAAGACACACTGCGCATATTCTTATGATGAAGAGGCGAAAAGGATCAGCATCAAGGTGTATGACGACGAGACGGATGAGCTGATTCGTGAGGTTCCACCGGAGAAGTCTTTAGAGGCACTGAAAAAAATATGGGAAATCGCAGGGATCATTATAGATGAAAAAAGATAGGGGGAAAAGATTATGGCAATTAGATTATCGGGAATGGTATCCGGTCTGGACACAGATAGTGTAGTACAGGCGTTGATGTCTGCACAAAAGTATAAGAAGACAAAAATCGAAGCAAGCAAGCAGAAGCTGGAGTGGAAGCAGGAACTGTGGTCTGATATGAATACGAAGATTTATGATTTCT
>JAFVAA010000696.1 GCA_017476305.1 Lachnospiraceae bacterium | reverse complement strand
GAAGAAATATACGAGTATATTGCAAGGCAGAAGATGGCTTCGGGTGCGGCTGCAGAACAGACCGATAGGATTTACGAAGCCCTAAGCAAATTGAAAGAATTTCCATATGCACATCAGGATAGACAGCAGGGGAGGTATGCAGGGAAAGGATATAAGCAGTTTCTGATAGATAATTATATTGCAATCTATCGTATAGATGAAGAAAATAAGATTGTGTATGCTGTTACGGTACAGTATTATGGGAGAGATTTTTAATAAGCAGTTAATCATTAGCTAAAATAATATGATAGTGAGGAATAGTAATGGAGAATTTTTTTCATTTTCCACCTGATTTATTTAATTTATTAGTAGATACAATTCCGAGATTGAATAAGTCAAAGAAAGAAAATATTGATTTTTTGTTTACAAACATTGTAAAATCCATATAGCAATTTTTGAAAGGTATTTTATTGCTATATGGATTTTTGATATTTTTTATATTTAAATTGGAGTATACGAATAAAAGTCTGTGAATCGTGACCACGAAGTTTTTTTCAGAGTATATGTACTTCAAAAAGAAACGGCGTATTTATGGGTTTTATGGGTAGTGGACAAGAGTTATGGAACGGAGGTGTTTTCATGGGAATCTATCTGAATCCGGAAGGTGAAAATTTTGAAATAGATCTTCATTCAGAAATATATGTAGATAAGACGGAGATGGTTTTATATTTGAATCAGATTGGCCGGACGAATCAAAGATATGTCAGTGTTTCCAGACCGCGCCGGTTTGGAAAGACAATGGCTGCAAATATGCTATGTGCTTACAACAAAAAAGCGATTTGTCATTGTTATAGATGAGTGGGATGTGATTTTCAGGGGGCGTCAGGAGGATAAAGATGGACAAAAAAGTATTTGGACTTTTTGAGAGATTGGATGAAGGATAAGGAATATGTCGCGCTGGCATATATGACGGGTATTTTGCCCGTGAAAAAATACGGGAAGCACTCTGCTTTAAATATGTTTTATGAGTATTCTATGATTTCACCGATGCAGCTGGCACCATACACAGGATTTACAAAGAAAGAAGTAATGCAGCTGTGTGAAAAATATGGGCGTGGTTATGATAGAATTAAGGAATGGTATGATGGTTATGAGGTGAGCGATATTGTTCCATCTGCATTGGAAACACAGGGTATGGAGATTAAGCAGGCAACAAAATATTCATTATATAGTCCTTTGTCCGTGGCGACTGCTATATGGACAGGATATGTGAAAAATTACTGGAATAAAACAGAAACCTATGAAGCTTTAGCAGAATATATCCGTATGAATTTAGATGGTCTAAAGGATGCAGTTGTACTAATGATGGATGGTGCGAGGGTGAAGGCAGATATCTCCGGCTATCAAAATGATATGACTACATTTCACAGTAAGGATGATGTGCTGGCTCTTTTGATTCATTTGGGATATTTGGGCTATGATGATGAAACACAGGAGGTATTTATTCCAAACAAAGAGATTTTAGATGAATTTAAGACTTCTACCAAAACAGCAGAGTGGACGGGAACACTATAAGGGAAATATTTTGTTGGTTGGAATTAATTATGATAAAGAGGTTTCGAATACGGATGAAGCATATAAACGTCACAGCTGTGTGATTGAGAAGGCTTAGAAAGGCAGGTTCTGTATGGGCGATATGAATTATCATATTATGTGGAGAAATGAAGCGGTTGCGAACAGTAACTTTTTTGGTTTACTTTTTAAAATTTTAGGGTTGACAAAGTAGAACAATGAGTGTATGATGTACACATCTTGATAAAATAAACGCTAAAGCGTTTATCATGGAAAATTTGCAAAAACAGCAAATTTTCGAGATGTCCAAAAAGCGTGGACATAATTATGATAAAAATGTGATACAGGAGGGATTTGAGGATGAAGCGGAAAATCATTGCATTTGGTCTGGTCTGCTCGCTAGTGCTTGGAGGGTGTGGAAGCGGGAAGGACGACACGGAGGAAAGCAGAAAATCGGTTTCTGCACAGTCGGTACAGAAGGAGGAAGGAAGTTCTTTGGATTCTGAAGAAAGTGTAAGTGAAAGTCGCACTGCACCGGAGCAGGAAGAAAGTACAAAGGAGCAGGAAAAGGGAACTTACACAATTATAGAAGGACAGCTGATGATGAAAATTCCATCCGATTGGATTTATCGCAGTGAAGATACAGGGTACTATAAGGATGGTCGTGTGCAGTTTATGATGTGGACATATGATGATTATGATAAAAAGAGATTAAAGGAGTTAAAGGAGACATTTGGCTATCAGGATGAAAAAGAGGCACTGAGAGAGTATGTTCAGTTAGGGGTAGATGTAAGCCCGAACCGGATTGAAAAATATACGGAAAAACAGCTGTGTCTGCCGGGCTATCGTCTTTATCTGACCGGAGAAAAATGGTATCCGGGAGAGAGAAAAGAGGCATCGTTTTTGGCACAGGCAATGATAGACAGAAAGAAAAAGAAGCTTTATATGCTTTACTTTTTTGATGAAATGGCAGATGAGGAGAGGGTGGATGCATTTCTAGAGGGAATTACTTTATTTGATGAGAAAGATTTTTATGATGAAACAGACGGGCTTTTCAGATGGCAGGGAGGAGCGGAGAAATATCCGAAGTAGAAAAGATTTGAGAAATAAAAGAGAAACGAGGGAAAAATTATGAAGATAAAAAAATTTTTAGCAGTGTTTTTATGTGCAGTATTGGTTGGTGAGCTTTTCGTGTATTCCGCGGCTTACGCAGAAAAGGAAACGCTTCCGTTTTCAAAAAAGGATTTCGAACTTTACAGTGGTGTGGGAGGCTGGTATGCTTTTCTGAAGATAAAAGAATCCGGGAAATTTCAAGGTGGATACCATGATTACGACGGAGGAGACAGTGGGGAGGGGTATGATCAGACTGTTTATTTTTGTAATTATACAGGAAAATTTAAGAGTATAAAAAAGACAGGAGAGTATTCCTATGCACTCAAACTTGGAAAAGTGACATTGAAAAAAGTTAAGAAGCGGGTGGAAATCGGGCAGGAGGAAAGAATTCGCTATGTGGCTTTGAAAAAGCCGTATGGGGTGGAAAAGGGAAAAAGTTTTATTTTGTATTGCCCGGGATATGAGATTTCCAAACTTCCGAAAAAGGCGAAGGAATGGTTCTACGGATACGGGATTTCTGAAACACAGAAATCTTTAGAAAGTTATCTGCTTTATAATAAAAAGACCGGAGAAACCTTTTATTCCGGAAATGAAAAGAATGCATAAAGTAAAGAGGGAGAATGATCATGAGAAAAATAATAGTATTTATGGCAATGGCAGTTCTGCTCTGCGGCTGTGGTTCTAAAAATAGTGACAATGCAGCAGAGCGTGCGAAAGGAGCAGGAACTCAGACAGAGCAGGTCAGTACGGATGATTCGAAAAAGGAATCCGCAGATGAGAAGCAGAATGAGGATTCCGCAGAGGAAACGGATGATACAGAGGAAAAAACTGCTGTGGATGAAAAAGCTTCTGATAAAGAAGATGCTTCGGAAGAGGTGAGCGATGATGAGGATGGAAAAGATGAGGAAGCGAAAGAGGATGCTTTTTCCGACTATACAGAGCAGATAAAAAAAGAGGTGAGCGAGGCAGTCCGTTCTTCCGATTCTTTACAGGAGGAATTAAAGAAGATAGAAAAAATCAGTGATAAATATGATAAGCGTTTCCGGGAAGAGGATGGTTCCCAGGCAGAACTGAATGCCAGAGCGACTGAGCCGTATTGTGTGTGGGATACCGAGTTAAATAATTTGTGGAAACGTATGAAAAGTTCTTTAGATAAAGACACGATGGAGGATTTATTAGCAGAGCAGAGAAGATGGGTGTCAAATAAGGAACATGTAGCAGAGGAAGCGGTCAGCGAATATGAAGGCGGAAGTATTCAGCCGATGTTATACACCGTTGAGATGACCACGGTGACGATAAACCGGGTATATCAGCTGGCTTTCATTTTCGCATCTGCGAAAGGCGAAAGTTTTGATATGCCGAAACGGCCAGAGATTGGGAACTATATTGAAGATCATGGAACGGGAGATATCTATAGCAGTTTGATGATAAAGATTGGTCTGGAAGGCACGAAAAGGGCATCCATGATGGTTTACAAACTGGGAAGCGCAGAGGGTACGATAAAAAAAGACGGTGACACGCTTCTCTTCCAATGCAGCGAATACGGGATGAAAGCCAGAATCACCTATAGCTGGGACGGAGCAACTTTTGAAGTGCTCTCTGCAAAGGAAGGTCCTTTTCATAAAGGAGATATTTTTGAATTTCCGACGGCATTCTAAAACAGCATCCTTTATCGTGGCTCCAATTTTTGTGCCTGGCAGGAAACCGGAATTTCCGGTGCCTCCTCTTTCCATGCTTCCATCACACGCTGAATCGGAATTTCACAGCTTTCCTGGTCTACCTTCATGAGAAGAATCAGGACCTGGTTTTGACTGTGCTTCAGGATGACGTCGCTGCTGCGAAGATGCTCCTTTGCAAGTTTGCAGAACTGATCCGTTACCTGCGAAATATTTTCCATATTTTCATTTTCTATAGAAAAGACTGCCAGATGGATGTCACAGGTATAGTTACTGATGAACCGCATTAAAAACTGGTAAATCATCTGGAAATTTCCCTTTTCCACGATGAGAGCCCCGTGTCCGATATTTCGTTCTCCGAAAATCATACGAAGGTTATCCAT
>JAFVAA010000695.1 GCA_017476305.1 Lachnospiraceae bacterium | reverse complement strand
TCAGTGCCACTAAATAATCCCCCATCAGATGACCAAAGCGCTCCACAGGATAGGATGGAAACGAACAGTATAAACAAGTGGTCGGACAAAACGGAATCCCGATATACAGACTATACCCGTTTTCAAAGTCTGATTTCTTTAACAGCTCCGCCTCCCTTTTTGCGATTCCGATGCACAGTCTGCTCTTTTCCTCCGAACAGCAGTAAAGCTCTCTTAAGCTCTGAAATACCTCTTCCTCTGTTCTTCCTGCTAAAAGCTCCTGCATCGGTATCTTCACAGGCCTGACGCCCGTCATCGTCCCCCATGACGGAATCCTTTTTTCAAACCCGCCTGGTAAAACCTCCTGCGGAAGTGCAAGGAGCATCTGAAACAAAAGATATTTTACCTGATTTTTATAGAAGCTGCGATAGGGATGTGCCGTTTTCCCCTCATGCTTTCTAAAATCCTCCTCCCCGGAAACCTCCACCCTTCTTTCCAGGCTGTAGGAATCTGACTGCCCCCAGGCGTCCATCTGAATACGGATAGAAAAATACGTTCTCTCAAACTCAAAATAAATTCGTAAAACATCTTCTCCCTCCGTACCCTCTCCAAAAATCTGTTTTGGGAAAAAACCGGCAGTTAATGCACGAAGCTCATAATCAAAATCTTTTTCCTTAAACCTCAGTTCAATCATCCCCAACCCCCGATTCGTAAAATTTTCAGTCTCTGATCTCAAGCCCATGATGAAATGCTCTGCTGCAAATGCAGACAGGCAGAAAAGATCAGCAGCTGGTATATCATAAATTTAACATAAAGAGAATTAATTTATGATGTACCAGGATTTAGAAACCATCCGTTGCAAAAGGATTGAACATCTTCTCCGTTTCAATGGATGTCGAAAACCCATGCCCCGGATAAACTCTCGTCGCCGAAGCCAGCACAAACAGCTTCTCCCGGATCGACCGAATCAATTCCTTCATACTTCCCCCCGGAAAATCCGTTCTTCCTACCGATTCCTGAAACAGCGTATCTCCTGAAAAAAGAATTCCTGCCTTCGGAAAATAGTAGCACATCCCGCCTACTGTATGACCCGGAGTTAAAATGCAGCGAACTTCTTCCCCTAAAAGCGTAATCGTATCACCATCCTCCAAATAGTGATCCGCTTCCAGACAAATCCCCCTGCCTCCCATCTGCAGAGACAGATTTGTCATCGGATCCTCCAAAACCTCTTTTTCCACTCTGGAAACATACACAGGCACCCCTAATTCTTTCTTTAATTCCGGAACCGCCATAATATGGTCAAAATGTCCATGTGTCAGAAGAATCGCCTCTATCTGAAGCCCCTTTTTTCCGATATAGGATAAAAGCTTTTCTGCCTCATCCCCGGGATCCACTAAAACTCCCTTCTTTGTTTTCTCGTCATATAAAAAATAGCAATTCGTCTGTACCGGACCAACTACTCTGAAATCACAAATTAGTGCCATTTTTTTCTTCCTTTCTTCTCTATAAATTTCCAGCCTATGCCTTTGTTCTCTCGATATCTTTGACGCCCTCCACCTGCTTAAGCTTTTTCATCAAATCTGAAAGTGCCGAAGCACTCTGCACTTCAAACGAAATATGAATGGATGCGATTCCCTGCTTGCTGGTCCTGCTGTTTATCGATTTGACACCAATCCGGTTTTCCGTAAAGATTTTTGTCAAATCAAGTAAAATTCCAATCCTGTCATAAGCATAGATCACAATTTCCGTATCGTAAAGCTCATCTGCTGAACCGTCCGCAGGTGTTTCCCACACTGCTTCTATAATCCTGTGTCTGTCCTGCTCGGAAAGATTCATCATATTGACACAATCCGAACGGTGAATCGACACGCCACGTCCTCTCGTCACAAAACCAATGATCTCATCTCCCGGAACCGGTGTACAGCATTTTGAAAAACGCACAGACACATCATCAATCCCGCCTACCACAATTCCGCTCTTGCTTTTCACTGCAGCCATCGCAGCTTCATGATTATGGGTTTTGCCTGCATTATTGATCGCCTCTAAAATTTCTTCATCGGTCGTATGTTCCGGATTCTTTTTCCGGTAGGCATCCTCTAATTTATTGATCACCTGGCCTTCCTTTAATCCGCCATGCCCAACTGCGGCCAGCACAGATTCCCAATCCCCAAAGCCGTATTTTTTCATACACGCTTCCATGTATTCCGGCTTCAAAAGCTCCGAAAGCACGATTCCCTGCGTTTTACAGTAGGATGCTAAAATCTCCCTTCCTCTCTGGATATTTTCTTCCTTGAACTGCAGTCTGAACCACTGATTGATCTTATTTTTCGCCTGTGTACTTTTTACGACATTCAACCAGTCTCTGCTCGGTCCTCTGGAGTTTTGCGAGGTGATGATCTCCACCCGGTCTCCGTTTTGAATCTTATAGTCTATTGTCACCAGATTTCCATTTACTCTCGCCCCTACCATCTTATTACCGACCGCACTATGCACTGCGTAGGCAAAATCAATCGGTGTCGAACCCGCCGGCAGATTCTTCACATCCCCATCCTTTGTAAAACAGTATACCTGATCCGAAAACAAATCCAAATCATTTTTCAGGAGGCTTAAAAACTCTCTGTTGTCCGACATATCCCTCTGCCATTCTAAAATATGCCTGAGCCATGCAAGCTTTTCCTCCTCACTGTTTCTCGTATCCTGTCCATACTGATTTTCCTTATATTTCCAATGTGCCGCAATTCCATACTCTGCTGTCCTGTGCATCTCATAGGTACGGATCTGCAGCTCGAACGGCTGTCCATGCGGTCCGATCAGAGTCGTATGAAGGGACTGGTAATTATTGGGCTTTGGCATCGCTATATAATCCTTAAAGCGTCCCGGAATCGGCTTATACATCTCATGAATGCTGCCAAGAGCCGTATAGCAGTCACGCTCCGTATCCACGATGATACGGATTGCAAACAGATCATAGATCTGGTCTAATCTTTTTGACTGCGTTACCATCTTTTTATAGATACTGAATAAATGCTTCGCCCTGCCATCTACCGTCGCCTTGATGCCATCCCTTTCGATATGCTGGCGCACTTCTTCTTCAATACTTCCGATAAAGGCCTCGCGGCGTCTTTGGTCCAAGGCAAGCATTTCCGTAAGCTCCTTGTACTTCTCCGGCTGTAAATACCGGAATGCCAAATCATCCAGCTCCACTTTTATTTTCGAAATTCCAAGTCTGTCTGCAATCGGTGCATAAATGTCCAGCGTCTCCGTGGACTTTTCTTTCTGTTTTTTGGGTGTCTGATAACGCATCGTCCGCATATTATGAAGTCTGTCTGCAAGCTTGATGAGGATCACTCTTATATCCTTCGCCATCGCCAGGAACATTTTTCTTAAATTTTCTGCCTGCACCTCCACCTTATCCGCTACGTAATTCAACTGCGTCAGCTTCGTCACGCCATCTACCAGAAGTGCGACCTCTTCGCCGAACCCTTCAGCGATTTCCTCACTGGTCATGACCGTATCCTCCACGACATCATGGAGCATTCCGGCGATAATCGTTTCTTTGTCTAATTCTAACTCTGCCAGGATAAGACAGACGCATACCGGGTGAATGATATAAGGTTCTCCTGATTTCCGAAGCTGTCCATCGTGAGCTTTATAGGCAGTGCGATATGCTTTATCAATCATGCGGATATCATCAGAGGGATGATATTTTTTCACCATCTTTATCAAACGGCCATAGAGTACTTCCGGCTCGGTAAAATCTGCCGGTATTCTGCTTGTTGCAAGCTCACCATTATCTATTTTTATGTCTATCCTTTTTTCCTCCATACAGACTTCCTCCCTCCTGCCAATCAGATCCTATGCCACTGCCTCCGTAAGGGCTACTCATCCGGCAAAACCGTTTCCTCCTGCTTATCGTAGGAATATGCCCAAACTGCCTTCATCTGCTGAAAAACCACATCAAAATCCCATACTTTCTCCGAATGCTCCATACTATTCGGATCATGCAATAAAATCTTTCCATCCTCAGAAATTCCCCGCAGAACGATAAAATGACCAGAGGTCGTAAAATCACCCGGCTTCATGCTGCAAATAAGCGGCTGTCCTGCTTTTAACTTCTCCTGAACCTTTTCTGCCGACAGGGATACCTGTTCAGAATTCAGTCCCAGCTTTTCCGCTCCATTTTTCATCAGGCTCCAGGACGTTCCGGAATCCTCCGTATAATAATCATTTTCCATACAGAAATCAGCCATCTCCGCCGGAGACATATCCGCTTTCCCTGTCAGACCGGTATAGATCATAGACATACAGGTAGGTCCGCAGCCCGCTATCGCAATGATGTTGCTTCCATACTTCACATATCCCCACCGTTTATCCCACTGGATAAAGAGAGGAATCACCTGGTTCATCTCCTCTTCGGTAATCTCCCCATTGGGGCTCTCATCATTTACATGCTTCAAATAATCGCTCACGAAATCAATCGTTTCCGGATTTTTGATCAAAAGCTCTAAAATATCCTTCGGATAACGCTCCATACTGATCAAAATATCATCTACCTGCTGATAGTCCTTCCGCATCGCAAAGAGCTTTTGATAGATCTGCTCATAACCCTTCGGAATATCCTCCACCACTAACGGTGTTGGCGTTGGCTTCGCTGCTGTTTTTTCCCCTGCGGAAGCACCGCCCGCCACCAGACCTGCCAGTCCACGGATTCCCAAGAACAGCAGCACTAAAATAAGCACGCCGGCTGCCGCTGCGATTCCTCTGGCAAGATAGACCTGTCTGCGGCGTTTCCTCATACGAATCCTTTTTCTTAACATTCTCTGATATTCTATTTCCTCTTCCGGTGTTCTCTGATCCATGGAACTCCTCCTTTATCACTCACAGTCTAACTCCATCAGTTTCTCCATCAATTCGTCATATTCCTCCGAAGTCAGCTCTTCCTCATCAAATGCCTCTGAAAAAATTTCCTCCAGCTCATCCCAGACATATTCACTCTTTCCCTGAATGAATTTTTCCAGTTCTTTCTTATATTTTTGATACATTTTTTACCTCCCTAAGGAACCGTTAATTAAAGAAACTCTATAATCTTCGATAGGACACGCTCCGTCGAATGTCCATCCAGTGCACTTAAAAAATACGCTTTAAAATTCTCCTTTGCCAACGCATCCCTTTCATAATCTCCGGACAGGATCTGCTTTGTCTCCTCTAAAAGCTTTTCAAAGGTCCGCACCTTTACCCCCGGTGCAAAAGAAGAAAAGTCAAAGTAAAAGTCCCTTTCCTCAATATAATCCTCCAGATCAAAAACATAGAACACAATAGGAATATTTAAAAGTGCCGCTTCAAAAATGCAGGAGCTGTAATCCGTAATCAGTACAGAGGTCAAAAACAAAAGGTCATTGATATTTTCCAGGCCGGTCAGGTCTAATACCCTGTCCCAAAACTTCTCGGAGCATAAAAAACGCTCCTTTACAAACGGATGATTTTTTATAATAAATACCGTATCCTCCGGCATCTCCTCTATGAAGGAATCCACGATAAAACGCTCCCTCGGATAATATGCCGTTTTATTTCCGCTTCCACGGAAGGTCGGTGCAAAAAGTACCACCCTCTTCCCGCGCAGCATAGGATATTTATGATATAACTTCGTAAGCACTTCATTTTTATAGGATTTATGAAAAAATACATCTGTCCTCGGTACCCCGATTGGAAGCACCTGCTGTGGAGACAGTCCAAACGCCTCGCTATAAAACGGAATCATCTGTTCACTACTTACAAAAGCATACGAATAATTCCTGTGATTTCTCGTATTCTGCTTTAAATGCTCTACCTTGCCAAGTTCTGACAGACCGAACATCTTAAAAGCACCACAGGCATGCCAAAGCTGAACTAACTTCGTTTCCTTCCGGAGCTCTGCCATATTGATCTGCGGATAAAAATCTTCTAAAATAATCACCCTTGCTCCGGCGGCGAGCTTCGCGGACTCCCTGAGCTTCGCAAATGGCAGTTTATGAACCGGTCTGGTGTCGATAAATTCATCATAGGTAATTCCTTTCTCCTTAAGCCCCTGCCTTACTAAATCCAGGTTTCCTCCCTTATCCAGGCTTCGTTCCGATAAAAGCAGAACCCTCTCCGGTACCTTACATTTTTTGCACGCTCTTTTGTATTTTTTGATAAAATAATTTGTCTTGATTTCTCTGACACTATATCCGAACCCGGTCATCTCCCGGACGAGACCATGTGCATGGTACAGGATTCCCTTTTTCCCTTTTCTTTCCTTGTTCAGATACGATGATTTTTTATAGCCCCTGACCGCAAACCAGCCATCTAAGAGCCACAATGGAAGGAAAAGCGTAAAAAACACATATAAAAAACGTCTGAAGACCTGATATACAAAAGAGTTTTTCTCCGGATGCTTAAAAAAACACTCCCCATCTAACTCCACCTTTTCAGGCAGAACATACCATTCTCCTGTACTATCACAATATTCAAAAAACACCTGCACCGGCAGCTTTGCTTCCTCTGCCGAAAACGGCATAAATACAGATTCCAGGCAGATTTTTAACTGAATCTCAAAATAACATACTTTATCTTTCGTAAAGCATACGGAATCCACCGGCAGTCTGCGCTGTCTTCTTCCTGTCTGAAAGACCAGAATGATCCGCAATTTATTATTCACAATATGATGTGTCACAGTTCCCTCGGCATGAAGGAACAGGATCTTATCATCTGCCAGAAGCCGTTTTTCTAAAATTCGAAATTCATCCTGCATCCGCTAACCTCTTTCTACATTTATTCTTTTCATTATATATTTTTCCTCGTCTCCTCTAAGACACGTAAAACTCTCTCACAGGAACGATCATCGAAAAAGTCATAATGCAATTTCAAAAACTCCTGTCTTTTTGCGGCATCATCCTCAGGATGCCTGATCGCCGCTAAAAGCTCCTCCTCTGTCTCCACGATCTGACCTGCAGGATATTCCCTGTAATCCCTGTAAAACCCTCTGTCATAGCGTATGAGATCATAGGCATATAACAAAATCGGTTTATTGAGCAAAGCATACTCTACCACGGTAGACGAATAGTCTGTAATCAGAAACTCCGATACAAAAAACAGATCCGTAATCTGCTGATAATTCGTCACATTGATACAGTATTCATTCACCGGCATTTTAATATTCTGCATCTTCGGATGCATCTTGATCAGAAAAATCCAGCGGTCCCCTAAAATTTTAAACATCCTTTCAAATGGAAAATGCGATAATATTTCTGCATTTTCCTTCTCGCTCTGGCGGATGGTCGGTGTAATCAAAACAAACTTCCTTCCCTCCAGATTTGGATATTCTTTATAAAAGTTCCTTTTTCCCGCTGCAATCCTGTCCTCATCAAAGTAAATATCCGTAACCGGCACTCCCGTAGCATAGATCTTCCGTCTGGGAATCGCAAATGCCCATTCATAGTACGGAATCACCTGCTTCGAAGTCACAAAAAGATGTGTGATCCTCCGGTTCGCCTTCTCCACCCTGCCCTTCACCTTGCGGTCTCTCTCTGTCGAAAGACCAAACCTTTTAAATGCACCGGCACCATGCCACAATTGAATGAATTGCGCTTTTTTCGACGGAAAACAATACTTCAAAGGTAAAAAATTATCATTTAAAAATACCTGCTCTGCTGTCGCCATATGAAAAGGACAGAGTATAAAGAAGAGGAAAAAGCCTTTCAGCCGGTTCTCCTTATTTCTCGAAAACATCACATTCTTTTCAAAATAGCAGATCTTTACATCATTTCTCCTGGCTTCTATCTCATTCTTTATTTCTAAAAGATTTCCGCTAAGACCTTTATACTGCCCGTTATACAGTACGACCTTCCTGCTGTTTACAGAAAAGATCCTGCTGATGTTAAAAAACAAAGCAAATAAAAGATAACCCAGTTTCTTCATGTACTCTTCTCTCCATATGCTGATAATCTCTCGAAAAATGACACCCCTTTTAAACCTTACAGACCATTGTACCATAATTTTCACAGAATGTCACGAAATCCCACGCGTAACATAAAATAAAATATGTGTTTCCCTTTATACAAAATAAAAAAAGGAGGTTCCCATGAATCGAGCCGCAAAAATCATTCATTTGGACTTCGCCCGAAAACAGGGGCTGACCGGAAAAGGGGTGGGAGTCGCGATCTTTGATACCGGTATCGGATATCATCCTGATCTTTTTTCTGACCAGACACAAAGGCTGGCTGCTTTTTACGATACCGTAAACGGAAAAACCGGATATTATGATGATAATGGGCACGGAACTCATATTGCGGGGATCATCGGCGGGACAGGGGCAGGCTCCGGCAGAGTCCTGGAAGGGGTAGCACCGGGCTGTCATTTTGTCGTCATAAAGGTATTAAATAAAAACGGGGAAGGCAATATAGAAAATGTACTTCTAGGAATCCGCTGGCTTTTAGAACACTTTAAAGAATACGATATCCGTATCGTCAATATTTCTGTTGGCAGTACAAAGGGAAAGGATTTTGACGAAAACTCCCCTCTCGTAACGAGTGTAAATAAACTTTGGAGCGCAGGGCTTACCGTATTCACCGCCGCCGGCAACCACGGTCCTTCTCCCTATTCCATCGGAGCACCCGGAAACAGCAGAAAAATCATTACCGTGGGCTCGTCTGACATCATCCACCATGCACACGGAGTGGATTATTCCGGCAGGGGTCCCACGAAAAGCTGCATCAAAAAACCGGACATTGTCGCACCCGGTGAAAATATAGCCAGCTGTTACCCCATGATTTCCGGTTTCATCCCGGGAAGCTACTACCCGCTTC
>JAFVAA010000694.1 GCA_017476305.1 Lachnospiraceae bacterium | reverse complement strand
GGCAAGGATATCGGGTTTGTCGGCGATATCGTCCATGTCGATACGGAAATTTTAGAAACACTGTTACTCAATGACTATATTCCGATCATTGCACCGGTGGGAATGGATGAGCACGGGGAGACCTATAATATCAACGCGGACGATGCAGCCTGTGCCGTAGCGAGTGCCGTGCAGGCGGAAAAGCTTGCTTTTTTAACGGATGTAGAGGGCGTCTGCATGAATCCCGAGGATCCGTCCACTTTAGTTCCTGTGATGAATCTGATCGAGGCGAATAAATTGATTGAAAGCGGCGTCATAAGCGGTGGAATGCTTCCGAAGGTGAACAACTGTATTCGTGCCGTAAACGGTGGGGTAAGCAGGGTACATATTTTAGATGGCAGGAGAGATCACTGCCTGCTTTTGGAGTTTTTCACGAAAAAGGGAATCGGGACGGCAATCATCGGAGATGACAGCGAGCCGTATTCCAATGAATTGTAAAATGGGCTGTGGCAGCTTTGAATCGTAACAAAATATATTGACCGGAATGATATACGAAATATGAAATTGATATAAGAAAAGAAAGGAAGCAGAAAATATGGATAAAGATCTGGATTTACATTTGATACATACCTATAACCGTTCTGTCGTTTTTGACCACGGGGAAGGCGTGTATTTAGTGGATACGAACGGGAAAAAATATCTCGATATGGGGGCGGGAATTGCGGTTTCTGCACTCGGCTACAGTGATGAAGAGTACAAGCAGGGCTTAAAGGATCAGATTGACAAGCTGATTCATGTGTCGAACCTTTACTACACAGAGCCTGTGATCAGGGCGGCAGAGTATCTTTCCAAGGTTTCCGGGATGGACCGGGTATTTTTTACGAACAGTGGTACGGAGGCGATTGAGGGGGCATTAAAGCTTGCGAGAAAATATGCCTATTTAAAAAATCCGGACAGCAGGGGTGAGATCATAGCGATGAATCAGTCGTTCCACGGCCGTTCGATGGGAGCATTATCCGTCACGGGAACAGAACACTACCGGACACCGTTCGAGCCTTTGATCGGAGGGGTGTCCTTTGCTACCTACAATGATTTAGAGAGCGTAAGGGAAAAAGTAACAGATGACACCTGCGCCATCCTTTTGGAGACGGTACAGGGCGAAGGCGGCATCTACCCGGCGACGGAAGAGTTTATAAAAGGAATCCGGGAGCTTTGTGATGAGAAGGATATTGCACTGATTTTAGATGAAATCCAGTGTGGTATGGGAAGAACCGGAACGTATTTTGCCTATGAACACTACGGAGTCAAGCCGGATATCATGACCTCTGCCAAGGCACTCGGCTGTGGAATGCCTGTAGGAGCCTTTGCGGCAGTGGAAAAGTTCGCAGAGGCAATGGTTCCGGGAGACCACGGAACGACCTACGGTGGAAATCCTCTGGCGGGTGCTGCAGTATGCAAGGTGTTTGAAATCTTTGAAAAAAAGAAGATCGTGGAGCATGTTTCGGAAATTTCCGCATACTTTTTTGACGGTTTGAACCGCTTAAAGGAAAAATATCCGGAGCAGATCACAGCGGTTCGCGGGAAGGGACTTTTAATCGGTGTGGAAGTAAAGAATCCACCGGCAGATTATGTAAAAAAGGCGATGGAAAAGGGACTTATTCTTTTGACTGCAGGACAGAATGTCATCCGGATGACACCGCCTCTGGTGATGGAAAAGGAACAGATTGACATTTGTCTTTCCATCCTGGATGAAATCTTTCATTCTAAATGAAAGATTTCATTTTGCATAGCATTTTTTCTAAAAAATATGGAAAGAGCTGTACTGCAAGCGATGCAGTGAAAAGTGAAGTCAGCCGCTATGCGGCATGCAGCCGGTGCGGTCTCACTAACGAAATGGAAATACATTTCGTTAGTGAGTATATCAACAGTTCCCCGGAATAAGAAAAATGGAAATGGAAATACTTCTCTTTAGGATCGTGACAGAAAAAGGAAGGACAGTATTTTTTTGCTGGCAGCCTTAAGCTTTTTTAGTGCTCTGTTAAATCAGATTCTTAGGAGGAGTATTTTTATGTGGGGTATGATCATATCTGTAATTTCAGGAATTTTAATGAGTGTACAGGGAGTATTCAACACGGAGGCCACGAAGCAGACCAGTGTATGGGTATCTGCCTCCTTTGTGCAGCTTACAGCACTTTTTGTCTGCATTATGGCATGGTTCGTTACCGGAAGAGAGGGGAGCTTTCCGGAAATCCTTCATGTAAAGCCCTGGTATATGCTGCTCGGAGGAGTCCTTGGAGCATTTATTACCTATACGGTCATTATCGGCATGAATCATCTGGGACCTGCAAAGGCAGTGCTTTTCATCATAGCAGCGCAGATTATTGCGGCATATCTGATCGAGCTTTTCGGACTGTTCGGGACGAAAAAAGCAGACTTTGACTGGTTAAAGCTGGTGGGTGTCATCGTTTTTATCGGTGGTATGATTATTTTTAAATGGAAAGAACTGTTTTCGTAACGATTTCGTAAAATTTTTTTAAATATTTAAAAGAAGCCTCTTGTAATCGTTGGAAAAATTCGCTAAAATAGAGATAACTGTTACGGGGTACCTTTGGTACAGCAGTAACAGCCTGCTTAGCTTGTGTATCTGTTTTTATAATGTAAGGAGGTCATTATGAAAAAAGATACGCATATCATTTTAGGAATTTGTATTGTTTTTTTGTGTGCAGCTGCATTTATGTTTTATCGGGGGCAGGAGAAAACTGTTTCCACAGAGGAGTTTACCGTTTCTGAGGATTCTCTGACAGAGGGGATTCTGACCGAAGAGGCTGCGAACCGGAAAGCTTTTTCAGAGAAAGGGCAGAAAACGGAGGGAGCTGCAGGGAGCACGTCCTCTCCGGAGACCGTAGAAGAATGCGCTGTTTCCGTCTTAGGCGCTGTAAAGCATCCAGGCATCTTCCGTTATCATGGGAATGCCAGGATATATGATGCCATAAAAGCACGAGGCGGATTTAAAAAAAATGCAGCAAAGGATTCTGTAAATCTGGCAAAGCCCCTGACAGACGGGGAACAGATACAGGTTCTTACGAAAAAGCAGATGCGGCAGCAAAAAAGCCGGATGGCAGACGAAGTTTCCGCAGCCGGAAATTCCGAACCGGATTCCGGTAATGCCCTGCTGAATATCAATAAAGCGACGAAGGAAGAGCTTATGGAACTGCCGGGTATCGGAGAAGCAAAGGCTCTTCTCATCATAAACTACCGGACAGAGCATGGGAGCTTTCACACACCGGAAGAGCTTATGAATATTTCAGGAATAAAAGAAGGAATTTATAATAAAATTAAAGCATGGATTACCACAGGATAAGAAATCAGGCAAAAAAGCAGCGCACAAAAAGATCGTGCACAGGAACGAAAGAAAAATATTTTTTGACATAAATCAGGGGGGAAATGGCAGAGATGGCAAAAAGAGTGTTGGTGGTGGATGATGAAAAGCTAATCGTAAAGGGGATTCGGTTTAGTCTGGAGCAGGACAGTATGGAGGTGGATTGTGCTTACGATGGAGAGGAAGCTCTGGCACTCGTAAGAGAAAACAAATATGATGTCATTTTATTAGATGTCATGCTGCCGAAGTTCACCGGCTTTGAGGTTTGTCAGCAGATTCGTGAGACGTCAAATGTCCCAATCATTATGCTGACCGCAAAAGGCGATGATATGGATAAGATCTTAGGTCTGGAATACGGTGCTGATGACTATATCACAAAACCATTTAACATTTTAGAAGTAAAGGCAAGGATAAAAGCTCTGCTTCGCAGAAGCAGTTCTTCTGTGCCTGCTAAGGAGGAACGGCAGTCAGAAATCGTTTATGGGGCTCTTCGAATCGATATTGACAGCAGAAGGGGCTATATCGATGGGAAAGAGGTGAATCTGACAGCAAAGGAATTCGACCTTTTAGAGCTTTTGATGCTTCATCCGAATAAAGTTTACAGCCGTGAGGATCTTTTAAATACGGTCTGGG
>JAFVAA010000693.1 GCA_017476305.1 Lachnospiraceae bacterium | reverse complement strand
CCGTAGTAGACATAGCTTCCTGCCCATGCTGTCGCATATTCTGTTGTAGATGTCGGATTATGGATTGCACTTGTGCCTAATCCTGCAACGGTCTTATCTGATGCAGCCTTTGCTTTCTTCGGTGCATCCATGACCGGCACAATCGTCACTGCCATTGCCGCAGACAGAAGTAGTGCAACTCCTTTCTTAAAAAATGTCGTCTTTTTTCTCATATGAAACCTCCTTTTTGATTTTGCCTCAACATGGCAAACATCTGATTACTGTGGCAACCAAAAAATTGTTCACCATATTATTTTCGGCAATTTGGAATTTTCTTGTGCTGCTTTATAAAAAGACATTCCATCTTTGGTACAGATTATGAATTGTCTTTTTTTGCCCTTGTTAATACAAATCCTGCCAATACCTTCTTCTTTAATTTATAGGTATGCCCATGTTTTAAATGACCGTTATAGCTTGCCACACTTCTTCCGATTTCCTCAAGAGATTTATCGCCATTTTGGTAATCTTTCTTGAATTTCCTAAGCCTTCTTTTCCATCTCCTTTTATTAGAAGTGCGGAGCCTTTTTATCACTTTTCCAGTATCCGTCAGATAAAAACGAAAACCTAAAAAATCCACTCCCTCTGCGATTGGAAAAATCTGTGTCTTCTCATTAAACTCGACTTTTAACTCTGTCACTTTCTTTTCCATTTCCCTTCGGACTTCATTTAGGAATTCCCTGCTTTCATGCACCAGTATTCCATCATCCATATACCGGATATAATGCTTCACCCGCATCTGTTCCTTAATGAGCCTGTCCAAAGGATCAAGATAATAAAGAGCGAACCACTGGCTTGTCTGGTTCCCCATCGGCAATCCCTTTTCCTCACCGGTGATAGGATTTTTTTCTTTCGCATAGCTGTTTATGATATGAAACAAAAGTCCTAATACATTCCGGTCCGGGATGCTCCAAAGCCTTTCTTTCATCACGTCATGGTTTATGCTGTCAAAGTAGTGGCGTATATCATATTTTAAAATATATCCCTTTGTGCCATGTTTTTTATAATGCTCCCTTAAAAATTGCGTAAGCCTGTCCATCGCATAATGTGTGCCTTTTCCCTCCCTGCAGGCAGCATTATCATAAATCAGCCTTTTTTCAAAATAGGGCTTTAAAATATTATCACAAAGACAGTGCTGCACCACCCTGTCACGAAAGAAAAGTGCCTGTATTTCCCTTTTCTTCGGATCATAAATCATAAATTTATGGTATCCACCGATCCGGTAGGTCTTATCCTCCATCTGATGGATCAGTTCCCAAAGATTACGGCTTAAATCCAGTTCAAAATCCACCACCTCTTTCTTGCTTCTTTTTCCCCTTGCTGCCATCTTATATGCCTGATACATATTCTGAAAGCAAAGCATTTCATCAAACGCATTTTCTGTCATATTCCGTTTCCTTTTTCCCCGATAGTCCCATATCTCTTTTTATCACTGTTCATCCATGCCCCAAGCATATTCTGTACATCATAAATCTGCTTCGTAATCTGCTCATACTACTTTGGCAGAATACAGTTCTGCTTCATGGACAACTCCGAGATATAGCCCAATAATTTCAGCGATGTCATAGCCTTCCTTAGCAAAGCCAGCCTTTCTTTTGCATCCCCTGTGTCCCCGCCACCTACCAATATTACATTGTCAAAGATCAGGTGTTCTAT
>JAFVAA010000692.1 GCA_017476305.1 Lachnospiraceae bacterium | reverse complement strand
TTTACATCAGTCACGATCAGGGAACCGGAACACGGCTCCAGGCCCAGGTCACCCGGAGTGATCTCCAAAGCCTTTATCTTTTTTATAATAAAGGAATACGGAGATGTCAATCCCCTTTCTAAGCTTTCATATTCCTCGGCATTGTATTTAATGTCTCCCTGATCGAACAGAAGCAGGCAGCAGTCTCTTCCGGAAAGCTCCATATTGTGTATCAGATAGCTGTATACCATCTTTGGATAGGTCACATCGTTTTCTAAAAGATCCATCCCGTAATTAAGCAGCTTTTTATAGATCTCCTCTGCACTGAAATAATTGTCCCCGATATTTAAGACGCTCAGATCCACCCAGTTCTTCGTAATGGCATACTGCAGATATTCACTAAGACTGATTTTATCCGAAGTATATTTTAAAAAGGTCGGATCCTCTGTATCCACATCATCTACAAGCACCACCCTTTCATCCTTTAAAACCTTATAAAAATAATCCAGAAAATCTGCCATGGAATCAGAAACATCCTTTTCCGTCACTTTACTGTCTACGGCAAGCAGCTTTTTTAGCTGGCTTTTAATCTCCTTCGATTTATTTTTATATTTTTTATAGGTCTGCTTTTCCAGGGACGAAGATGTCTTTTCCGTAAATTTTGTAGAATCAATGATATTATTTTCGATCAGGGCACTGTATACATCGTAAATCGGCACCTTGATTTTTGAGGCAGACTGCCCCTTGCTCCCTGCACTCTCACTATTATTGATATTTGCGATCAGCACACCGGCAATATGCTCCTCCAAAAGATGATAGCACTCTATCTGAAGCTTGGAATCTATCGTCAGCCAGACATCATTTCCGGAAACAGGATCGACCTTATTCGCTGTCTTTTCGATACGACCGGTATTTTCATTGATCGTCAGGACCTCGCTTCCCTTTGTTCCACACAGGTATTCCTCAAAGCTGCTTTCCACACCGGTGATTCCGATCTGGTCTGAAATGCTGTATGGCGTATTCGGCTCCTTTTCCTTTAGCTCCTCCAGACGTTCCGTGGTCACTGCCCCGGTATATCCAAGGATATGTGCAAAATATTTACTGTTATTATAAACTCTGGTGGTATCCTCATCAATATCAATTCCCGGAAGCTCCGTATTATTTTCCTTAATTGCCGCCACCGTCTTATCATTCACATCAGAGGCTAAAATAATATTCTGATAGGAGTGATAACGATTGATGAACATGGCATAGCGTACAGCCATGATCTTTAAGGTAGTATCCCTGTCGTACTTTTCATCAATCAGGAACTTCGGACTTTTGGAGCCATTATCCGAACGCAGAAAATCATAGACCTCCTGCGCCGTCATATCCCGCTGCTCCTGATTCAGCTTTGCCACCGTCGTTCCAAATGCCTCTGCCTTAAAGCGTAAAAGAGCATTTCCCGAAACGGTAAAGTTCGCACGTCCTTTATTATCGAATTCAATATAGAATTCCAAAGATAAGGAACAGTCATTTTCCTCCAAAAGCTGCAAAAGATAATATATCATTGCATTTTTCTGCTCTGATGTCAGCTTCGAAGAATTCTCATCGGAGGAATAGATCACATTATAGGATAATTTATTATATGCTAAGAGCT
Source organism: Lachnospiraceae bacterium (assembly GCA_017476305.1). Classification (GTDB taxonomy): domain Bacteria; phylum Bacillota; class Clostridia; order Lachnospirales; family Lachnospiraceae; genus Butyribacter. The sequence goes on along the minus strand of JAFVAA010000692.1, from coordinate 3,007 downwards.
TTCCATTGCAATCGTACATATTTCCGCGGGATGCACTGATTTCCCTTACCTTTTCATCTAACTTTGCAGTCTGCGCATTATAGTCCTCCGAATCTACGATCTGAAGTTCAAACATACGATTTACCAGGATGGATAAGAGCAGTATAAAGATAACTCCTACAGGCAGGAGCCGGGAATTAAAAAATGCAACAATATATTCCTTTAATGTATCAAGCATACCATTCACCACCTTTTCATCTCAAAATGTTCCTCTGCGGATAATTGTCCCATACTCGTAAACGATATGGATTCCGTTTACGAAAACAGCTTATTTTCTTCGTGGTCTAAGGAAACCTCCTCCGGCGGATAGAGCTTTCCATCCAGCCAATGGATAAATTTATAAATGAATATCCCGAAAATGATCGTATAGATTGCCTCCGGAACCATGATATTCAAAAAATAAGAGATCATATTTAACCGTCCTCTCATTAAAAACATACAGATATAATATAAAATTCCATAGAGCAGATCACTGATCGCAATGGCAGCCAAAGGAATCGAAAGGTCATCCTCAAAATACAGCTTATTTGCGATCCCGTTGATATAGCCAATCACCACAAAGATGAAAATACAGATTCCAATCACGTCATTATACATACAGTCCATCAGCCCTCCGCAGAGAAATCCGGTAAAAAGCCCGAATTTCCTTCCCCACATAAAGCCTGATGCTGCAGTCAGCACGATCAAAAGGTTCGGAATGACATTCAAAAGCTGAATATGAGGAAATACTGTCGTCTGCAAAAGAAAGCCGATGACTATCAAAAAAAACATACTGATAAACCGTTTCATTTCAATATCTCCTCTAACTCATTCGATGCCTTCACCTCGGTAATCACAAACACCATATTTATACTACTAAAATCTACAATCGGTGTCAAATATCCTTTTTGTGTGACATTCGAGGTATCCTTCTCCAAATCCCTGATATATCCGATTGGAATTCCGGGCAGATATTTATAGCTTAACTGAGAGGTGACCACCTCTGCACCGTCTTCGATCTCCGCATTTTTATCAATTCCGCTGACGGAAATCACTCCATTTTTCATCAGCTCTAAATCTCCGCTTACAATACAGTTTTCCGAGCTGTCTAAGATAGTCCCGTAAACCTCACTGTCATCATCAATGATGGAGCGCACCTTTGCATAGGAGTTATTTACCCGGATCACGATTCCTACAAGGCCTTCGCCTGCCATGACATTCATGTTCTTTTTAATTCCGTCTTCGGCTCCCTTATCAATAATAAAGGTATTGCTCCAATTATCCGGATCGCTGCTGATAATACGTGCAGCTACCTTCGGCAGATTGGCATACTGCTCGTCCACCTGATAGAGCTTTCTAAAATTATCGAGCTCATACTGATTCTGTCTGAGCTGCTTATTTTCTATCGTAAGCTCATTTAACTGTTCCTGCAGCTGCTCATTTTTTTTCACCTCTGTCTGAAGTGTCGTAAAATATTTTCTCTGTTCCGCAATCCTCTTTCCCACTGTATTAATCCCCTTTTGCATGGGAGCAATCACATTTTCTACAACGGAACGGATCGGTGTCATCTTATCTTCAAAACGATAGGAAATAATCCCTATGAGCACGCAAAAAAGCAGAATGATCACCAAAATATATTTTGGATCGATCGTAATTTTTGTTTTTTTCCGCATACCAATCCCCCTTTTATCCACACAGGCTGTAAAGCTTCGTATATATGTTATGAAATTTTAGAAATCAGGTCATACCTCTAAAGGAACCGCATATTTCTCTGCAGCCTTTGGATGCTCCGAAAGATAGCCGATTCCCTTCGCCACTGTCTTTTCTGCGTGACCTGTCGTATTCACACGGATATTCACACGATTGGCAAAATACTGATCGAGTCCCGCGATGAGAGATGTTCCGCCCGTTAAAAAAATTCCCCTTTCGCGTATTTCAGAAGAAATCTCCGGCGGTGTATGCTCTAACATGGAACGCGTCTCCGAAGTCATATACGCAAAAATATCCTTCGTCAAAGGATAAATCTCCTCAGCAGAAACCGACATTTCCCGTGGAAGGCCACTGATCACATCTCTCCCAACCACACTGGTCATGTCATTTATCTGATCTGCGGAAACAAGCTCCTTTTTGATATGCTCTGCCGTTTTCAGACCGATCATAAAGTTATATTTCTTTCTTAAATAGGTCTGAATATTTTTATCAAAATCGTTCCCTCCGTAAGGAAGCAGCCGGGAAACCACAATTCCTCCCAGAGACAGAACGGAAATCTCTGTAGTATCGGCACCGATATTCACGATCATAAGCCCTCTTACCATTTCCACGTCCATTCCAAGCCCATAGGCATCAGCAATCGGCTTATCGATCAGACAGACCTTTTTTGCCTTTGTTTCTGACTGGGTGATGATTTTGGAATATGCGTGTTTCTCTACCTCTGTGATATCCGCCGGTACGGCAATATAAAACTGACAATGCCCTATGGTTCTCTTTCCTGTCACCTTTTTTCCCATGAAGTCCCAAAGAGATACCATATCATCTAACTGCGAAACTACGCCTCTGCTAAGCGGAAGCGATACATGTATGCTGGGTGGTGCTTTTTCAAACATGCCATAGGATTCCTCTCCGATCGCTATTGCTCTTTTTTTACTTCCCACCGTCGAGACGGCTGTCCTCTCGGAAAGGATGATTCCCTCCCCTTTTTTATAAACCTTAATAGCATTTGTACCAAAGTCAATGCCATAAGTTTTTCTTGCCATGAAACACAACTCCTTCCGAATCTGACTATCCAAGATAACCACTTTCTTTAAAGCTGACATAGCAGTTATCACCGATGACGATATGGTCCAACAGGGGAACCCCTATGAGATTCCCGGTGTCAAGAACGCGCTTCGTCATCAAAAAATCCTCTCTGCTCGGTGTCGGATCACCTGACGGATGATTATGGAGCAGAAGAATCGAAACTGCTTTATATTTTAATGCATAATAAAAGATT
>JAFVAA010000691.1 GCA_017476305.1 Lachnospiraceae bacterium | reverse complement strand
TGCCACCCGCCTTGCTTCCGTCCAGTCTGCTCGTGCGAAACGGTGCCAAAGGAATCCCGCTTCTGCCAAAAAGTGCAATCTCCTGAAAATTCGTCCAGCAGTATCTTGCATATCTCGGTGAAACCACCCTCTGGCTTCTTAGGATGATCTTTTCGCCGTCCAGTTCATGCGTTGCGGGATAGTATACCTTGTCCTCCCCTGCGACCTCAAAGCCCTTTACCGCACCGACACTGACAAAACCGCCATCTGCGTGGGAAAATCGAAGCACCATGGCATCCCCTTCCACATAACTGTCCTTATAGATCGGTCCAAATGCCTCCCGCTCGGGAATCAGGTGATATACGTTCGCAAAAGCCTGAAGGGCAAGCCGTCTGCCTACCACCTCTTTTTTCGCCGGATGGATATTTCCATATTCCCCACTTTCTAAAATCACTGCGATCCCTGTATTACGCACAGTCTGATAAGCACGCATCTGCGCTTCTCTGATAAAAGGCCAGTTTTTAAAATCCTCTTCCCCCTCATTTTGGAAAACCGGAAGCTGTACCAAAAGGAATGGAAGGGCATCGTCCCTCCAATCCGTTCTCCACTGAGAAATAAGTGCCGTCAAAAGCTCATAATACGTCGTTGGCTTATGATCGTCCTCTTCTCCCTGATAATACAGAAATCCCTCCAACGTATACGGACACACCTTTGAAAGCATCATTTCATACAGACCACACGGGCGGAACTCCGAATACGGTCCCATCGGTCCCGGATATTTATTTTCCCCAAACCGTCTGATCGCCTCCTCCCAGGTAGGATGCTCCTCCGTTTCATAGTAATGGGAAACCTTCTTTTCAAATTCCGTTTGATAAGCAATATAATCCTCCCTTTCCTGTACATACTTATCAAAATCCTGATTTTCTATGATCTTATCATATTCTTCTATATAAGAAGAAATTTTTTTATTCATCTCCAGGGTTTCCCTGCTCACCCACGCTGAAGCAGAAGTTCCTCCCCAGCTGCAGCCGATAATGCCGACCGTTACTCCAAGCTTTCTGGAAATCTCCTTTGCGAAATAGTACCCCACGGCCGACCAGGCACCAGAGTTCTCCTCCCCTGCCCTTTTCCATCCGCTTTTCTTTTCCTCCTCTTGTAGCTCCTCACAGTCATATGCCACCTTCGGCACCTGATAATACCGGATATTTTCCCTCTCCGAACGCTTTAATTCTTTTCTTCCCTCATAGCTGTTCTGAAGCTCCAGCTCCATATTTGACTGTCCTCCGGCAAGCCAGACCTCACCGAGGACCACATCCGTAAAGCTCAGCTTGTCCTCCTTCGTCTTAACAGACAGCGTATATGGTCCCCCCGCCTCCATCGGCGGCAGCGAAATCATAAACCTTCCATCCCTGCAATTTCCCGTCGTCTCATGACCGGAAAGAGAAACGACGACTCTCTCTGCATCCGTTTCTCCCCAGATTACGATTTCCTTCCCCCTCTGCAGAACCATATGATCAGAAAAAACTGGTGCTAATTTTAACATATCCCTTCCTCCCGCAATTTATTTATCGAAACGTAACGAGTTGATTCGTTCCCTTTATTATAATACATTCTGTTTCATCTTGCATTCTTTTTTTGAAAACTATATAATAGGATTGTCGTTACAGGTCACAATTCCAGTTGATTCTGAAAATGCCGTGACGATGGTAAATTATAACTATGAGGAGGCAGAATATGAAAAAGCGACCTATTATTATTTTTACATGTATTGCAGTCATCGTTGTCGCGGCGCTCGTCATCCTGCGCATGACAAACAATGTAACTCTATACAGCGATAACCAGACAAAAGGAAATACCAGCTGTAATCTCTTAAACGGCGGACTGTTCTGCGAAGTAGATAATACCATCTACTTTTCAAATCCCGCTGATGGCGGTGTCCTTTACTCCATGAACCAGGAGCTTGGAAAGATAAAGCGGGTAATCACCGACAACGTCAGCTATCTGAACGGAGCCGGAAAGTACCTGTTCTACACAAAGAGAAACGATAAAAAGGATATTGACTCCGATGCCATCTTTTCCTTCAGCAGTACTGGTCTTTACCGACTGAACCGGAGCTCTCACAGCATGTCCCTTCTATACAGAGATCCGACACAGGTAGCGTGCCTTTACGGAAATTATGTGTATTATCAGCACTATGACCAAAAGCTCGGACTTCAGCTCTATGCAGAAAAGATCGATGGCTCCGAGGAGAAAAGGCTTTTAGAAGAAGCCTGCGCACCTACTGCTGTTGATGATAATACGATTTA
>JAFVAA010000690.1 GCA_017476305.1 Lachnospiraceae bacterium | reverse complement strand
CCATGAATGCCATCAGCTTTGTGGCTTCTGCTGTCTTCCCATTACATTCGATGGTGACTTTTGAAGCATATTCCTTTCATTTTTTTGCCAAATTACCTGCCGGGCGTGCATGAATGCCTACCTCATCTGTGATTACATACTGAAACTGTTTCATAAACTTTTCCTCCTTCATTTTCATTATTTTGTATAGATTATAGTTTTTCTCCATTACTTTCAATGACTCTCTGATACCAGAAGAAAGAATCCTTCCTCCTTCTTTTAAGATCTCCAGTTCCGTCATCATACTTATCCACATAAACAAAACCATATCTTTTTGCCATCTCTCCGGTGGAGGCAGAGACCACATCAATCCATCCCCATGGGGTATATCCCATCAGATCCACTCCGTCCTCAACCGCCTCTTTCATCTGCTCGATATGTTTCTTTAAATAGTCAATCCGGTAATCATCATGGATCTTTCCATCCTCCGTCAGTTCATCTTTTGCACCCAGACCATTTTCCACGACCATCACCGGCAGCTGATAGCGATCCCAAATCTCATTTAAGGTATACCTGAGTCCTTTCGGATCGATCTGCCAGCCCCAGTCACTCGCCTTCAAATAGGGATTGGAAACACCGCCTACCAGATTTCCTCCCACTTTTCCCAGCACTTCCGGATCCGTACTCTCACATACACTCATGTAATAGCTGAACGTATAGAAATCAATCGTCCCTTCCTTCAGGATTTCATCATCCCCATCCTCTTTCTTTATCACAATACCCTTCTCCCTGAAAATTTTTTCCATATAAGAAGGATAATATCCCCTTGCCTGCACATCCGAACAGAACCAGTTCATGATGCGCATCTGTTTCTGACACTCTAAAACATCATCCGGATTACAGGAGTATGGATATTTTGTTGCGAACAGGCTCATGTTTCCCATCTTAAATTCCGGATACTTTTCATGTGCCAGTGCAATTACTTTAGCACTGGCTACGAACTGATGATGCAGTGCCTGAAAACGGATCTGCGGTTCATCTGGCACCTCATTTACAGGTCCCCGGAAGTCTTTGATCGTTCCCAGGGAAAGCACAGCTCCCATTGGCATCGTTCCCGAATTGATCTCATTAAAAGTTAACCAGTACTTTACCTGATCCCTATACCTTTCATATAAAGTCTCCGCATAATGCACGAAATATCCGATACATTCCCTGCCATACCATCCATTACATTTTTCCACCAGGGCATACGGAAGTTCATAGTGGGAAATGGTGACCAGAGGCTCGATTCCGTATTTTTTTAATTCAGAAAAAACAGCATCATAAAACTTTAACCCATCCTCGTTCGGTTCTTCTTCCATTCCAGTCGGAAAAATACGTGTCCAGTTGACAGACATCCGGAACACCTTAAATCCCATTTCCGCAGCCAGGGCGATATCCTCCTTATAATGATGATAAAAATCCGTCGCCTCCCTGCTCGGATAAAGCGTGCCTTCTTCAAACTCCGGTGTCACACGCTTTGGAGTGGTATGGGAACCATTTGTGCAGTGGTCAGAAACAGAGGCTCCCTTTCCATCCACATCCCACGCTCCCTCATACTGATTTGCCGCTGTCGCACCACCCCATAAAAAATTTTCTTTTAAACCCATCTTTTTTCTCCCTCCTCTTTCATCGTAAACAAAGCCATTTATTTCTCTATATTTAGGAATCTGTCATAATTATCTTTTCACAACCAATTAAACTATATAAATCTGGCTGATAAACTAACTATTCTAGTACAATTTTTCCAGGATTTCATCATCAATAGAAAATGTGTGTTCTTCTGCCGGATAGCTTCCTTTCTTTACCTCTCTGATATATTCCGAAAATCCCTTTTTCATCAGTTCTCCTGCATCCACAAATCGTTTCACAAATTTCGGGCTGTAATCAGAAAACATCCCTAACATATCCTGATAGACCAGAATCTGTCCATCGCATCCACTTCCTGCTCCGATTCCAATCGTAGGAATTTCAAGCTGTTTCGTAATAAGCTCTGCTAACTTTGCCGGAACACATTCCAATGTCACAGAAAAGGCGCCTGCCTCCTGTACAGCCAGTGCTGCTTCTAAAATCCTCTTTGCCGCTTCCTCGCTTTTTCCCTGTACCTTATTTCCTCCGAATGCATTAATGTGCTG
>JAFVAA010000689.1 GCA_017476305.1 Lachnospiraceae bacterium | reverse complement strand
TATAGTAAAATTACTGTGGAGGCACGGGAAATTAAGGAGAAGCTTTTAACGAAAAATGTGAATTCCAGACCGGGAATTGCTTTGAAGAAAATAAAGGGAATCGTGATTCACTATACGGCAAACCCGAATACGGATGCGAAGGCGAACCGGAACTATTTCGAATCCAGAAAGAATATGGAGGATACCAGTGTAAATAAAGTGAGCAGCCATTATATCATTGGTTTGTCAGGAAACATCCTCCGCTGCATTCCGGATGAGGAGATTGCCTATGCCTCGAATAAAAGAAATAAAGATACCTTATCCATCGAATGCTGTCATCCGGATTCAACCGGGAAATTTTCTACAAAAACATATCAGGCTCTGATTCATTTGGTCGCTTATCTGGCAGACCGGTATGAGATTTCCCTGGATGAAATCATCAGGCACTATGATGTGACCGGAAAGGAATGTCCGAAGTATTATGTGCAGCATGAGGATGCATGGGAGCGTTTGAAAAATGATGTGGCTGCTTATCTCAAAAAATCTGTAAGTGTTACGAACTAATTCATTAACGAAACGGCAAGCCATTTCATTAATGAGTATAAAATACAAAAAATCATACAAAAAATACGAAGTAATATTTTTTGTGCAGGCGTAAAAAAAATTTGCATAAATTTTTACGCCTTTTTTTTCACACTTTTTATCACAAATGTCAATTGAAAAATAAATTCAGGGTGCTATAATACGTTTTATAAATCCTTAATACGAACGTACGTCTTTTGATTTTCTTTATGAATATCTAAATTGGATTTATATCTCTGACATGTCAAAAATTCCCAAAGACCTTATTGTAGAACAAAATGGCTGTTTTTTACGAATTGTGGCAGAAATGGTCAGCAGTGAAGGAACATTTCATTCATGCCGTGCATTGGAAACAGCCGGTTCTTACAGTACAAAATGAATGGAGGTAGTAAATGAAAAAAATAATGTTTCTGCTATTTGGCTTGTCCTTTCTTTTCTTTTTTGGAATTTCACCAGGTTCTTCGGCAAAGGCGTATTCCATGGATGAAATCGGTGATTATACCAAAATCGGAAAATATGATCCGAATGGTTATTCCTATGTTGGAGTTTCGATTTCCCTGGATGGAGAGGTAGTATACTATGCTGTTGATACATGGAAAAGAGAGGGAGAAAAATGGGCATTGGTCGGAACGAATTATAATGGCATCAAAAGAGATAATTCGACTGACTATGTAGGACGCAATGATGACAATCCGATTTTGCTCCGGACAGATACCTGTCGTTTTAGTCTGTATCACAATATGATTTTTGAAAGGATGCCATCGGATTTTAGCCTGATTTCAAAGGGATTCTATCAGGGCAAGGAATTTTATCGTACAGAAGATTATTCCTTTGAGGATCATGCTATGAGAAATTCGGATTCCTATTCCCTGTTTTATAGCGATTCGCTAACAAATTTATCTCATTATTCTGCAGGAGTTCCTTCCTTTTCGTATGAATTTTATACGCCAATCCGGTTAGGAGAATCGGAAGAGGTAAAGACAAATATTCCGGACGGGGCATATTATACGGAACCGGGAGAGGCATTCGTCACTTCGGATGGATACTATATCAATAAGCTTCCGGAGGTGAAGTACATGAAGCCGGGGTATACTGTAGTATTTGAAGGCTGGTATGATAAGGAGACCGGTGGCAGTAAAATTCAGGAAAAGACAGAAATTCCTTATGGAACGAAGCTCTATGGGCATTTTGCCGTCAGTGCGAATCACTATACTGTAACCTGCTACGACATACACGGTACGGATATTTCCGGAAGGGAGATTGGAAAGACAGTATTTACAGCTATTCAGGGGGAAAAGGTGTCTGGTGCTTCCCTGGGCTCCGATACGACAGAGGGGGCTTACTATGACGGACTCATATATCATTCCGGTACAGAAAAAACCGTTTATTATGATACGACGATTTATCGGTTCTTTACCTATCCGTATTATGATGTGACCTATGTGGATCAGGTTTCCGGCGGAAAAGGAAATGGAAAGGTGCTTCGCTCGGAGAGCGTACAAAGAGAGCTTTATTCGGAAGTGAGCGGAGAAGAGCTTGGAACGGTTCCGGATAGTGGGGAATATTATAAGGGGTTTTGTTATTCTGGTGCTTCAAAAGCGATCGTTTCAAAAGAGGGGACTACGGTCTATCGGTATTTCAGACCGCATAAGTACCGGATTCTGTTTGATGGAAACGGTGCTACGAAGGGGATGATGAGAGATATGGAGGATTGTCTTTATGGGGATGAGTTTACCCTTTTGCCAAATTCGTTTCAAAAAGAGATTTCCATACACTTTGACCTGAATACGCAGAATGCTTCTTCTAAGACCTCTGAGCTTACGGTATCACAGAAGTTTTTAGGATGGTCCTTAGAACCGGATGGAGCACTTCTTTGTGATGATAAGGCAGTGGTTTCTGATCTGACGGATCAGGAAGAAACTGTCACTTTATATGCAATCTGGAGCGGGG
>JAFVAA010000688.1 GCA_017476305.1 Lachnospiraceae bacterium | reverse complement strand
CTGCACCGTCTGATCCGTCGGATTCGCCGGAGTAAAGACAGGCGTAATCTCAAAGGTCTCTCCCTCCTTAATGGTTTTCTTCTCCGGATCGACAGCAAATTCATCTGCAACAATGATCGGTTCGATGACATGTACCATGCAGCTGACTGCCCCTTCCAGACCAAGCTCGGTTGACGTTACAATCATCATGACATCACCGACCTTCACGCCGGTTACTACACCAGCGGTGATACCATTTTCTACCTTCTTCTCCACCGTGGCAATATCCGTATTCGTCGAAGTAAACGTAACCTCCATATTGACATTTTCTGCCGGCGTAAATAGAACACGCATATCAACGGTCTTCCCGACCTGTACGGTATATTCCGATTGGTCAAATGCGATAGACTCCAGCTTCTCTGTAACGTGTACGAGCACAGATACCGGCTTCGCCAAGCCACCATACACCGTGACCGTAGCATCCCCCACCTCATTTGCCGTGACTAAACCATTCTGATCTACGGAAACCTTTCCCGTAATATCCTGCGATTCCCATGTCAATGTCTTATCATATGGATCCTCTGGTGTAATCTTTGCGACAAGCTGATGCGTTGTCCCTTTAATCACTGTAATCTCTGATTCTGTAAGTTCGATATTCGTAATCTGTGTAGCAGTAATCGTAACCGTACACGAATCACTAAGCTGCGTGGGATTATTGGTAGAGGTCACGGTAACAGTAACGCTCCCAGGAGTACCGCCAAATCTCAACATCCCCTCCTGATCAATGGAAGCTACGGAAGCATCTCCGGCAATCAACCACTTTACCTCTGTAGAAGTCGCATCCTCCGGCTTCCACTCTGCATGAAGCTGAAGAAATCCCCTTGCCATTTCTACAGTCGTATCCCCCTCCTTGATTTTCAAATCCGTCATCGCCTGCGTAACGATTACCTTATGAGTGGTCGTCGTATTATTATCCGGGTTCATGACCAGAAGTATCGCTTCGCCAACTTTATCAGCAGTAATTTTCCGAACTCTTTCCCCTTCATCCTCCTCATCCAGATGGAAGATCGTTTCATCCGAGGAAAGCCATACCAAGCCTTTATAATCCCCATAATTCGTCGTAACGGAAACATTCACAGATTCTCCAACTCCTATGCGGATCGGATCATCATTATCTATTTTAATCTCTGTCGCCGATTCTGTAATCGTAATCTCGCAGGTCGCCAGCTGTGTAATTCCCTCTAAGCTGGTCCAATAGAGCTTTACAATCAAAGGGTTGCCTCGCGGCGTTTCCTGAAGTGCCTCAACCTCCGCATTCGGATCGTCCTCACGCTCCGCAGGGGTTAATTTCAAATAATCCTCCGGCTTCGCACTTGTCGTATCTGCAAATGCTATATCCCAGCGAAATGTAGAACCCTTCGGCATCGTTCCGGTTCCAAACACACCGGCCAGCTGCAACGTCTGCCCTGTATACATAATGGTTTTCGAAGTATTGATCCGAAAGGATTCCCGAACATGGACCGTGATATTAATTCTGGATTTATTTCCCTCGGGCGCAGCATCATTCGCAGCATCGTCCACAAATGCCGTATTTGAAACCCCTGGTATTTCGCCATAAGCATTCGCAACACGTGTGATCTGAAAAACCGCATCTCCCTCATCGGTACTGCTTGCCTGTAAAACGGCAGGATTCGCATTATTTGTCACCACACCGGTAGGCTTCTGGGAAATTGACGTAATGGTAAAATCAGTGCTTTTTAAAATCGCTTCCGGAATTCCCAAGGCATCGGAAAGATTATAGCTTCCACCTACATTTAACGTAATCTCCGTATCTTTGAAAGCGCTCTGGACCGTCGCCGTAAATCCGAACATCCCTTCCAGCTGCGAGATCTGGTCGATATATGTACGGTCCCAAACTCCGTATGGAAAGAAACGAACATAATAAGTCCCTGCTCTCCCCGTAAACTGATAGGCATTTAAATCACCATTTTTCAATGTCAAAGATGGGAGATACTCAAATTTTGCATCCTTCTCATCATAACCGTCTACAGGCTTCCCTGTGCTGTCACTCACCAAATAGTTTTTGGAACCCTTCTGCTGATAAATCACCCACTGGATTTTTTCGTCAATTGGCTGAAAATCCTTATTTGTTTCAACCGTGGTATTATCCTGCAGATTTGCCACACTGACATAATCTCCCTTAGCAAGCTCTACTGTCTGATTTTGCAGCTTATCATATGTCCCATCCGTTAGAGGATTATTATAGGTACCAAGCTGCATCCGTGGCTTGACATATACATCAATTTCATCCGTCTCCGGATCCTCCGAACTGCCAATTTCCTGCACCTCCACTTGCAGCTTCGCATGACCGGCACCAATCGCAGTGATGGAATATGGTGTATTATTCATAACCTTAAAAACCGTTTCGTCAGTCGAACTCCATGTCACCAGTTTTTCATTCGTGGTCCGCCCGCTGGTGAAAAGAAGATTCACCTCGCCCGGACTGGTAGTACT
>JAFVAA010000687.1 GCA_017476305.1 Lachnospiraceae bacterium | reverse complement strand
GGCAACAGGAATCCGGGTGCGGCAATCGGAAATTTCCATTATGAAATATATTGGAGCGACGGATTCCTTCGTTCGTCTGCCATTTGTGATTGAGGGGATTTTAATTGGATTCATGGGGGCGGCTTTACCGCTCGTTCTGCTAAAATTGATGTATGAAAAGCTGCTTTCCTTTATTTTAACGCACTTTTCTGCACTATCGGACTGGCTGGTCTTTTTATCGGCAGAAGAGATTTTTCGTGTATTGGTTCCGCTTTCCCTGCTTGTAGGGGTGGGAATCGGCTTTCTAGGGAGCAGTTTATCGGTCAGGAAGCATTTGCGGACGATGCGCTAGGAATGATGGGAAAGGTGAATGGAGAAAAGATGAGAAGATTTTTGAAAAAAAGGTATTTTATATTACTGGGAATCTGGCTTTTGGGTTTGGGGGTTACAGGGCTTTGGAATACGGATCTTTCGGAAAATTTGACGATAGAATTTTTAGAAAAAACCTATGCAAAAGGAAAGTCCTCTTCGGAAATTCAAAAGGAAATTGAACAGAAAAACGCAGAACAGGAATCCGCGAAAAAAGAGAAGGAGCAGTTGGAGAATGAGATTGCGGAAATGGAAAAGAAGAAAGGTAATGTGGCGGAATACATCAGGGAGCTGGATGAAAAGTCAAATGAACTGGCAGAGAAGATCATAAAAAACCAGAGCAGTATCACGAAGATGAAAAAAGAGGTCAAAAAGCTTCGGAGGGAAAAGAAAAAAGCGGCTTCGATGAAAGAAAATCAGTATGATACGATGAAAAGGCGCATAAAATATATGTATGAAAATGGGGAAGCCGGATATCTGGAGCTGCTGTTAGGCGCAGACAGCCTTTCGGAATTTTTCAACCGGGCAGAGTACGTCAGCAAGGTGACCGGATATGACAAACGGCTGTTCGAGGATTATCAGGAAACCTGTAAGGTCCTTGCCGAAACGGAGAAAGAGATAAAGGAAAAATTAGCGGGGTTAGAGGAGAAGAAGGAGAGCTTACAGGTTGAAGAAGCATCCGTAGAAAGCTTAGTTGAAAAAAAGAGGGAAGAGGTTGCCAGATACCAGAACCTGATTGCAGACAGGGAGGCCTCCTTAGGCGATACGGAGGTGCTTTTAGCAGCACAGGAAAATGATCTGGAAAAGCTGTTCGCTGCAGAAAGGGAAGCAAGTGCCAGAGAGGAAGCAGAAAGAGAGGCGAAAAGAAAAGAAGAGGAAGAAAGGGCGAAGGCACTGGCAGCAGAGAAGGAGAGGCAGAAAAATACGGCTGCCACACAGAGACCAGAAGAGAAGCCAAAGGAAACGCAGCCCCCTTCCCCGACAGAGGAACCTGCACCTGCAGGGAATTCTACGGGTGGTTATCAGTGGCCATTAACGGTGGCGGGACGGATTTCTTCCCCGTTTGGTCCCAGAAGTGCACCTGCGGAGGGGGCGAGTACTTTTCATAAGGGCGTAGATATCGCGGTATCTGTGGGCACGGCGGTTTTGGCGACAAAGGCTGGAACGGTCATTACAGCAGCCTATTCTGCGTCTGCCGGAAACTATGTGGCGATATCGCATGGTGGTGGAGTGTATTCTTATTATATGCACTGCTCCAGTCTGAATGTGAGTGCCGGGCAGACGGTAAGTGCAGGACAGCAGATCGCGCTTTCCGGAAATAGTGGGATTTCGACGGGGCCGCATTTGCATTTTGCATTGTTTATGGGGGGAGAGTATGTAAATCCGATGAGTTATATTCAGTAACGGAATTACATTCCGTTACTGAATATAACATATATTTATAGAATGATATTGTGTGAACTGTAACATTGTGGAAGATGTAAGGAACGGTTAATAAATTACTTTTAACACTTTGTCGT
>JAFVAA010000060.1 GCA_017476305.1 Lachnospiraceae bacterium | reverse complement strand
GGAATGCGAAAGCTTCAACCGGTCCTCAGAGCGGCCGTATTATGTGGAGATATCGGTCGGGTATCATGGATTTCCGAGCCGGGAAGGCGACAATCTGTCCATGATGCTAAAGATAGCAGATACAAAGCTCTATGCGGACAAGAAAAAGAGACGGGAAAGTGTACTGAGGGCATAGATGGATTTTTCCGGGGCGGTGGTCACTATGGGCGTGGAAAATACCAGATTAAAAAAAGTCAATTTTGTTTGATAGGTGCGGTCATTGGATTTAGAAGAAAAAGGGATTATAGTAACAGTAGTGAAACGGTAACACATAGATAGATCACTTGTATAGGAACTGTCGCAGGATGGTAAAAGATTTCATTTGTAACAGTTTCATGGGAAAGAATGGAGGAGGTGCTACATGGAACATGAAAGGCTCATTGAAGTAAAAAACATGTATAAAAATTTCGGTCCGACGAAAGCCCTGAGAGGTGTGGATGTATCCTTTTACCGGGGAGAGATAAGAGGGCTTGTCGGGGAGAATGGAAGCGGAAAATCGACCATTACCTCTATCATATCCGGGATGCAGAAAGCGACCAGCGGAGAAGTGTTTTATAAAGGAGACCCGTGGAACCCGGACAGCATGGTGGAGGCACAGAAGGCAGGCATCAGCATGGTCTTACAGGAGGCAAATACGATTCCGAACTGCACGGTAGCGGAAAACATTTTCGCTGGACGCTTTGATGAATTTTCCAGGTTCGGCATGGTCAATATGAGGAAGGTCAATGAGGAAGCACAGAAGATGCTCGATTCCTTTGGGATTACCCACATCAAGGCAGCGGACAATATCAACCGATATGGGTTCGAGGACAGGAAGCTGATCGAGATCGTCCGGTGCGTATCAGAAGATACGGAGATCTTTGTCGTGGATGAGACGACGACAGCATTATCCCTGGAAGGGCGACAGCTTTTATATAAGCTGATCCGTCAGTTAAAGGAAAAAGGAAAATCTGTAATCTTCATCTCCCATGATATGGATGAGATTTTAGAGCAGTGTACCGACCTGACCGTACTCCGGGATGGTGAAATCATCGGGCACTTAAGCAGGGAGGACATGGATAAGCCGAATGCGGAGCAGGTCATCCGACTGATGATGGTCGGCAGGGAGATTGGGGATGCCTACTATAGAGAGGACTATGATATCTCTCATAAGGATGCGGTGGCATTGGAACTTTCCCACGTTACCTTTGGACCAATCAGGGATTTTTCACTGAAGCTGCATGAGGGAGAGATCATCGGTTTCGGAGGCCTGAGTGGATGCGGGATGCATGAGATCGGCAGGCTGGCATTTGGTCTGGAGAAGCCGGAGCAGGGGAGTGTCGAAAGAAAAGGGACAAAGATCAAAGGATGCTTTGAGGCAATCAAATCAGGCATCGGATATATCTCAAAAAACAGGGACAGCGAAGCTTTGATATTAGAAGGCTCCATTCAGGATAACATCACCCTGCCATCGGAAAATGCCCTTTCCAAAGGAGGATTTATCAGTCCGGCCAGTGAAAAGAGGTTAGCGGATCAGGAGATCGAGAAATTCCTGATCAAGTGTGGCAGCGGAAAGCAGTGGGTGAATACCCTCTCCGGAGGAAATAAACAGAAGGTCTCTTTTGCGAAGTGGACCGCAAAAGGTTCGGATGTGATCATCATGGACTGTCCGACCAGAGGCGTGGATATCGGTGTGAAGCAGTTCATGTATGCACTGATCGCAGATATGAAGAAGCAGGGAAAGGCGGTTCTTTTGATCAGTGAGGAAATGGCAGAGCTGATCGGTATGGCAGATAAGATCCTGATCATGAAGGATTTTCAGGTTTCCAAGGAGTTTGAAAGGAATCCGGAACTTTCCGAAGCAGATATGATCGAGTACATGATATGGGAGGGAAGAAGGATGGAATGGTTAAAAAAACATATCTATGATATAGCGGCTTATGCAGGACTTGTAGTGACCTTTATCCTCTTTCTGATCTTCAGCGGGGATAAGCTCTCGTACAATACGGCGACGGTATTGCAGTCCGGAGCGGCCTATGCGATTATTGCGCTCGGTTCCGTTTTCGTATATTCCATGGGATTTATGGATGTCAGCGTGGGGCAGCAGGTCGGTGTCTATGCGATTTTGATGATCATGATCACGAACCGGATCGGTGGGGCAGCAGGTGTATGTGCAGGATTTTTAGTCATCCTGGCTCTGGCACTGGTCTGCGGGGCGTTCAACGGGGCAGTGGCAGTCTGGCTGAAGCTGCCGTCCATCGTGACATCATTGTTCTTAATGTTTTTCTTTACAGGGGCACAGCTCCTTCTGATGGAAGGGACAGGAACCAGCTCGATCTCCATCAGCACACCGATCAAGCCACAGGACAGGGATATGTATAATCTAATGCTGGCAGCGGCAATTATCGTAGTTGCGATTGTATTGACCTGTGTGTTCAAATTCACGAAGCTTGGAAAATACACCAGGGCGATCGGGGCAAATGAGACGACAGCGGCTCAGTGCGGAATCAATACGACGAAGTGGAAAGTGATCGCTTATATGGCTTTTGGGGTAACGGTAGCTATCGGTTCGTTCATCATGTTGACACGTACCGGAAGTGCCGGAAAGGGAACCGGAAGCGGCTATGCGATGGACATCATGATCTGCCTGATCTTAGGCGGGATGCCTCTTTCCGGCGGGATGCGCTCGAAAGTCAGCAGCGCACTGATTGGAACCTTTACTTATGTACTTTTGACGAATGACCTGACCACGATGGGCATTGATTTAAATATGATCAACTTTGTAAAGGCCGTGATTTTTATCCTGATCATCTTAGTGACATGCCGGAAGAAGGATGTCGTTTTGCCAAGGTAATTTGGAAGAATGCATTTCCATTCCCGCTTGTAAATAGTAGGGACGGTTACAGGAACATGGTAGTTAATAAATTCAAATAAATCATAATGAGATAAATAAGGAGGAAAAAAAGATGAGAAAATTATTTAGCAAGGCAGTAGCAGTAGTTTTGGCAGGGGCAATGACGATTGGATTATCTGCCTGTGGCGGTGGCGGCAGTAATGGAACTTCTGGTGGTTCCAGTGGAGAATCAAAAGGGAAAAAGGCGACCATCGGGGTAGCTTTCTATCAGGACAGCGGGCTTGCAGTCGATGCGACGAAGGCATATCTGGAGAGCATTGGCGGTGATTTGAATACGACCTTTAAGTATACGGTGCTTACGCAGACAGACGAGGCGACCAAT
>JAFVAA010000686.1 GCA_017476305.1 Lachnospiraceae bacterium | reverse complement strand
GCAAATGCCGCTCCTGTCACCCCTCCACCAAATACCAGGATGAATATGGGATCTAACACAATATTGGTAATGGTTCCCAGACCATTTGCAATCATGGACACCTTTGCCGCACCATCGGAACGCACCAGATTCATAAATACATTGGTAAACATCACCACCGGTGCCCCGAAAGCAATCACGCGGAGATAATCCATCGTATAATCAAGAGTCGTTTCTTCTGCCCCGATCAACATCACCACATTCTTTAAATTCAGCAGTACGATCCCTGCAAATAAAAGCCCAATGAGCAATGCACCGTAAAAACAAAGAGAGGTAATATGCCGGATCACCTTATGGTCATTTCTGCCAAGTGCCAGGGAGATTGCCGTACATCCGCCGCTCCCGAAAAGTGTTCCGAGCCCGGACAGAATACTGAAAAGAGGACCACAGAGCGAAACAGCAGCAATCATATACGGATTGCCGGTCTTTCCAATGAAAAACACATCCGCCATGTTATAGACCACCATGACCACCATGATGATAATGGTAGGTACACAGAGATTCAAAAGCAGTTTCCCAAAAGATGCTTTCCGAAGCATCATTTCATTCTCATTCATCCTTTTCTCCCCCTTTGCAATTTTTGATAAAATAGTGTATCATTGTTCATTATCGGTTATTGTTATAATAAATCCTATTTTTACACAATTCAACCATCAATAATACCAAAAGTGTTGTGTTAATATCCCCCCACTTAGGCTCGCACGGATTTTGTAAGGTAGAATGTCGCTTTCAGCGCCCAAAATCCAGCGCACTCATTAACGATAAAAGACAGGTTTTTTCGTTAATGAGTATAAAAATAGGGAAAGTCAAAAACAATAATGCTTGCATAGCTTCTCTTTTTTTCATGCCCTAAGATTCTTTTTCAGTCTTTATTCGTCTAGCATTCCTGCCCATTCAGCCGGGCAGGAAAATCCAGCCGGTCTTTCACATGGGGAAAAAATCTTTTTTTCTCCCCCATCTTTTCCGAATCCATTGATTGCATCGATTACCTCGAACACGTGATAGGCAAAGCCATGGTCAAGCCTGCTCTTTCTTCCTTTCAGGATAGCATCTGCCATCTCTGACACGCCAATCCCCCGGCTGTCCTCCACAAACGGGGACACAGCAGGCAGCACCTCACTCCCCGTATTTGGAACGATCCCGGATAACAAAGGAATAAACGTGGTCTCCCCGCCAAACTGGTTCGCATCGGAAAGCTTTAAGATTCCCTGGGTTCCATAAATCATAAAATCACCAAGATCAGACATGGCACTATCCCCATGAAGTGCAAAAGTACCCGTCATGCCATTTCTCATGGAGATGACTGCGGCTACCTGACTGTCATTATCATATATATACTCTTTACCAAAATCCGGATGGTTACTGATCGGATTGATGCGGATCCGCTTATTGTTTCTGGATACGGCATATACGTGATTCACTCCCCCGAACAGGCTGCAGAGTGCTGTCAGATAATATACCCCGTAATCCTGACAGAGCCCTCCTCCGGGCTGCCTTAAAAAACCAACTGCTGCAGCAAGAAAATCCAGAGCCCTGTTTTCGGAAATATGAAAGGAGTAAATTTCCCCCAGCATTCCTTCCTCAATCGCTTTCCTACCCGTCTGGAAGGCCGCCCCTAAAAATGTCTCAGGAGCGGAGCAGAAATACAGACTTTTTTTCTCTGCAAACTCAGATAGTTCCCTCGCCTCCTCCAAACGAAGCGTCATGGTCTTTTCCGTAAAGACATGCTTCCCGTGCTCCAGCGCATCCCTAATCAGTTCATAGTGGGCACCTACCCCCGTCAGGACGACCACAATATCAATCTCTGGATTTTTTAACATTTCCTCATAAGTGCATGCCTGTATTCCATATTTTTCTGCCTTTTCCTGTGCATGGTCCAGATGTCTGGCACAGCAGGAAATCACATGGATATTTTTAAACCGGTCTATCATATTGGAAAAATAGATATCGCTAATGGCACCCACTCCTACTACTCCTACATTTAACTGTTTCATCATTCTTTCCTCCTTTTCCTCTTTTTGATGATTTTCCTCATGCCTGCCGCACCATGCCGTTCCATGCCGGATACGATCCGCCAGGCTGTCGATTGGTATCACTTCTTTGCAATTTTTGATAAAATAGTGTATCATTATTTATTATCGCAAAGCCACCGAAGAATTCAACCATCAATGATACCAAAAGTGTTGTGTTAATGAAGCAGGAGGATAAAATGAACACAAAAAATAATCAGCGTTTTCATGAAACCGGGCAAAAGCTGATCCACGCCTTTATTGAATTATCCGAAAAGAAACCCATAGAAAAAATCACCGTAACCGATCTGTGCAGAAAATCCGGCATCAACCGCTCCTCCTTTTATCTGCATTATAAAGATATTTTCGATATGGCAGACCGGATGGAAGAAGTGCTGATCCTCTATTATAACCATCTCTTTACCCGTCCCTTAGAAAATACAAAAAGCAATGAAGACTATGAGCTTTCCGGACGATTTGCCCTTTTATTCCGCTTCATCAAGGAGCATCAGAGCTACTATCGTTTCTACCTGAGCCGGAACCGGACACTTCACCTGTTAGAAGCAGCACTGCCCACAAATGCAAAGGAGTCCCTGCAAGAGTGGGCAGAAAAAATGGGCATCCATACAGAAAGAGAGCTTCATTACCATCAGGCATTTTTTCAGTCCGGTCTTTCTGCCATGGTAAAGGAATGGTTAGAGCAGGGATGCATAGAAAGCCCGGAAGAAATGTCAGAAATCTTAAAAAAAGAGTACCAAAAGCTGGAAAGTATGTAAAAACAACATCTCAAACCTGATGTTGCATCAGTTTTCTTCTGCCGTTACCAGCCTTAGAATGAACCTTGCCTGTGAACTGCTACGGCATACAGATCTAAGCACAGAAAAAATAGCCGGAGAAACCGGCTATGAAAATATAAGCAGCTTTCACCGGGCATTCCAGAAAAATGTCGGAATGACACCGGCGAAATTCCGAAAAAAACTTAAATCCGGATTGGGGCAACGTGGCTTCCAAAACATCAAAAATACCTTGTGCTAATCTACCGGTTCAGTTCCTCCACTAACTTTACCAGTTCCTCTTTTTTCTCTTCCGGCAGGAAGCCTTTTAGAATAGCGACAGACTGTCCCAGCAGTGCCTCCAGTCCCCCTGTGCCTCCCATCTGCCCTCCGGCAGAGCCGGCACGCTCTGCGAGCATGTCAATCGCATCCAGGGTAATCCCCCCGGACATCTGGTCAAGTGCCGGCAGCAGTTCCTTTGGAATATAGCCTAAGTGTGCCATGCCCCGTACCATATAACCGATATTTTCATCTAAAAAGCCACGTCCTTTTTCGGTCTTTGCAAAGACAGACATCGGTGTGCTTTCTGTATATCCCCCGACCGGCGGGATTACATCCCCGGTGATCTTTACCGGAGCAGAAAGTACGATGTCATGCACATTTTCCCCAATTTCAATCCGATACTCCCCCTCTTCCACTGCCCATTTGTGCAGATACCGGTTCCAATGGGAAAAAGCCCTTCTGTCAAGAAGAATCGTCACTTCCTTACTTTCCCCCGGCTGTAAGCTCACCTTTTCAAATCCCTTTAGCTCCCTGACCGGACGGATGATCTCTCCCCTGCATGGGGATACGTAGAGCTGCACGACTGCCTTTCCTTCCCTGTCGCCGGTATTTGTGACGGTCACGGTCACCTTTGCCTCCGTTTTATTCTCTCCGTTATTTCCCTCATCTTCCATGCCTTCTTTTTCCACTTTCAGGTCATGAAAAGAAAAATCCGTATAGCTTAGTCCCCATCCAAACGGAAAGAGGACTTCCATCTCCTTTGTTTCATAATAGCGGTATCCGGTAAAGATTCCCTCCTGATACCTGGTAATCCCGCCCTCGCCCGGAAAACTGAGATACGAAGGATTGTCACTTAACTTTTTCGGGAACGTCTCTGCCAGATGGCCGCTTGGATTTACCTCACCGAAAAGCACCCGAATCTCTGCTTCCCCGACTGCTTCTCCTCCCAGATAGGCCTCTAAAACCGCCTTTGGTTTCTCAATCCATGGCATCTCCACAGGAGAACCATTGTGAAGGACTACGACCGTATTCGGATTTGCTTC
>JAFVAA010000685.1 GCA_017476305.1 Lachnospiraceae bacterium | reverse complement strand
TTCCTGGATTTCCAGGGAATTGGAAAATCGGGTTTTTCCACGGAGGAGAAGTTTGTACAGGAGTTCTGCAGACTTGTTTGGAACAGAAGAAGAATTGATTCGGGTTTAACAGATGTTTTTCTGGAAATCATGCATGATTGGAAAGACAGAAAAGAGCCTGATATCAGATTGGGAGCATTATTTGATGCTCTTTCTGACTGGTGTGAAAAAGCAGATAAAGGGATCGTTGTTTTTATCGATGAAGTCGATAGTGCGACAAATAATCAGGTGTTTCTTGACTTCCTTGCACAGCTGCGGGATAAATATATAAGCCGGGATAAGGATGGGATTATTACTTTCCAATCTGTCATATTAGCCGGTGTTACAGATGTAAAACATCTGAAAAGCAAGATTAGAGATGAATCTGAACATAAGGTCAATAGTCCGTGGAATATCGCTGCAGACTTTGATATAGACATGAGTCTTTCCGAATCCGGAATAAAAGGTATGCTTGATGAGTATGAAGCCGATCATCAGACGGGGATGAACACGGGCGAAATATCAAGACTGATTCATAAATATACGAATGGATATCCGTATCTTGTAAGCAGGATATGTCAGAAAATAGATCAGAATTTCGTCCCCAAAAAGTTTGATAATCTTTCAAAAGCATGGACAGAATACGGAGTAGATGAGGCAGTAAAGCACATACTTTCAGAAAGTGGAAATTCATTGTTTGATTCCTTGACCGGAAAACTGACGAATTATCCTGATTTGAAAGAAAAGCTCAGATTAGTCCTCATGCGTGGCGAGACAATCGCCTGGCTGCCATACGATGAAGAACAGCAACAGCTTTATATGTACGGTTTCATCCGGAATAACCACAATACGGTAGCTGTATCAAATCAGATATTTGAAATGCTTCTGTATACTCACTTTATTGGCGAGTCTGATAAATATAACGAATTAAAGCAGAAAGCGTCAGAGTATAAAACAACCTTTGTGGATGCTGATGGATGGCTGGATATTCCGAAGATCATGGATCATTTTATAAAGGAACATAACAGAATTCATAAGGATAATTCTGAAAAATTCGTCGAAGCAGAAGGAAGAGAACGATTTATCACCTATGTATCCGGAATTATTAATGGTACCGGCACCTACAGCGTGGAAGAGCAGACCAGAGATCACAAAAGGATGGATTTGGTCATCCACTACCTTGGAAGAAGATATATCATCGAGCTGAAGATTTGGCACGGCGACAGATATAATGAGAAAGGCGAAGAACAGATAAGCGGTTATCTGGATAGTTATGGACTTAGCACCGGATATATGCTGAGTTTTAACTTTAACAAAAAGAAAGAAGAAGGTGTCAGACGGGTACAGATAGGAGATAAGGTGCTGTTTGAAGGAACGGTGTGAATAGTAGAATCTGTACCGGAGTTTATCTATAACCAGTTTTAAAAGTTGGAGAAATGCGGTGGTGAACATGACTTTACTCCAAGAAGCCAATTTTCTTATGCAGGATTTGTCAGAAAGTGATATGCGTTTGGTAGTAGGAATACTTCCATATTATGATGTGTCATGCATTATGTCTGTGTAATGATATCATAAAAACAAGTCAAGTGGCAAGAATAACGGTTAGTTTAGCTGGCCAATTGGTATTTTTCTCTTGACAGTGTACGATAGAGAAAGTAGAATAATACTTTGAAAGCAGGGAACTGTGCATAAATAATTGAATCATTTTGCACAGTTCCCAGGCAGTTATTTTTAGGTAATAGATATTACAGACAAGAAGCTGTATAAAGAACGAAAGTTCAGGAAGCAAATGTCGCGTGGCGCATGGTGGAGGGCAGCGGACAGAGCGTGTGAACGAACCACGGCTATGTACAGCACAGGGGTTGTGCAGCATAGATTGTGTGCAGATCGTACAGGCAGAGGGTGGCGAAGCACGCTTATAACACATCCACGAAGA
>JAFVAA010000684.1 GCA_017476305.1 Lachnospiraceae bacterium | reverse complement strand
TCAATACATTCACGATTAGCAACGCTCCTTAGCCGTTTTAGTAAAATATAAAAATTCTCTTACCCACACCGGATTTTTCAATTATAACACGGTCATCCAATCCCGAAAAGTCTCTTTATTCCTTTTCTTTCGCCCGGCTCTTATACACATTATACCGGTTCTTGCATGTTGCCCCACAAAATACACTGTTTGGTCTGTTTGCAACAAACGCTTTGCTGCAATGCTTACACACTTTCAACGTGGACTTTTCATCCGTGATCATAAAGGAAAACATCATCTGCACACCAAGTTACAGAGAGTGGAAGTCCCACACAATGGTCGGACGGTCAAGCAGTTCGATATGATAGGTTGGAGCTATTCCTCCGAATGCCGCCATGCCTTGACGATAAAGCTGCTTCTGCATATCATCCAGAATATCATAGTCCTGATAAAAAAGGAAACTTGACATAAAGGTAAATGCCCAGTCCTTAAACAAGGTTACGAGCCAGTCAAACTGTTCCGCATATTCCCTCTGGAAACTCATAAGGACAGCCTGCGGTTTGTCTTTCATGGTCATAACCAGTGCGATCATTTCTATATTGTCCGTACTCCATGAAGATTCCACCCCTCTTTTGCGGAAATCTATGTTATCAAATGGAAAGAAATAAGTAAGGTATTCTTCCGTGGTCATGCTTTCCTCTTTGATGAAATGGTTCTTTGGAAAATATACAGCCTGATAGGTGATAAATTCCGGTGTGGTAGGAAGTGCCGTCATAAATCCAAGCAGACCGTAACCGGTAACAAAGTCCATGATAGCGGCCTGTAACTGTTCCTGTGTATTCTTCTTATCCATGCACATCAAGCCTAAGTTGACTGCCTTTAATACCAACTGCTCCGAATCCTGCAGCGGATTGTATAGGGACGGTTTGGCATCCGGTGCCGGTGTGATATATAAAGTGCCCGTCTCATCCTCTTTCCACTCGTATTTGTCATATCGTACCCAGTTGGAGCTGGTTTTCTGAAAAAGGTTATTCATAAGAGCCTCCGATCTGTTCTTTCTATAATGTAATCTGAATCTACAAAAAATATATTACCATCATATCAATTCCGGCTGGTAAGGTCAATCCGTATTTTTCTTTTTATCCGTGTTCCGGTTTTATTTATCTGTAATGAGCGATTTGTATGTGTCATAAAATATCAATTCTTCTTTTGTCAGGGATATATGCTGGTCGATCCTTTTCTGTAATGCCAGCACATACTCTTTGCGTAGTTTCTTTAACATTGTATCTCGTGTCTTACGAATGTTTCTGTCCGTCTGTCCTCGGAAAGCCGCAACGAGCTGACAGGAATATCCCCGAATGGCAAGCTGATATAGCAACTCTTTCTGGATATCCTTTAGTGCGAAAATTGCTTTGGAAATATCCGTATCCGCCACAAGTTCATGCATTTCGAAAGGGCAGTTGTAAATGGCATCCAGAAATTCCCCTTTCAAAATCTGCTTCCAATAAACGTGTTGAATGGGTGCGGGAATTATAATCTCATCCTGTGACATTCCCCATTCAAGTGGAACGTCTGACCTGCCAATCTCATGGTAGCGTTCTTTGCGTTCCCGGTTGGCATCCTGTCTGTCACTCCATGCGACCACATTTTGGAAATCCTCCTCTGTTCTTGCAGAATCCTCCAGCCGGGTTAATGCCTCTTGTTCCAGTTCTCTTTTTAACTTCTTTCTTGCGGATGGTTCCGGTGGCTCAGGAGCAGTCCGCTCACTTTCTTTTTCAAACTCTAGTTCAAGGAGAGCGGTCTTCTCCTGTGCAAGCGCATCCGATAAGCTGCTTTCCGTATCATCTTCCCAAAATTCAAAAGTATCTTGCTTCAACAGGACTTCACCGCCTTTCCCTAAAAAATCTTTTTCTAAAACTTTTTTCAAAATCAGTTCCGTTTTCTGCCCGTATTTCTCCTATTGGTGAAGGAGTAATCTTATTTTATGAAATCAGGTTACTCACTACCGACAGAAAGGAGATGGGTTTTATGTACCATTCAATCATCCACTGCCGCAATCCGACAGAATCATTTTTATTATAACGAACAAACGTTTGGATATCAAGTAGGAGGTGATATTTTTATGGGGCAGGCAGTAAAAACAGATAAGGGAATGTCCTCTTTTACCAAAAAGATCGGGCAGACCATTTTCAAGGTGAATGTGTATTTTGCAGAAAATACAACGGCTACTTTTGAAGACAGGCTTTTGCATCTGATGGTAAATGATATCGCCAAAGAAGCGGTAAGAGCACCGGATACAGAGCCGCAGGCATGAACAATGATTGCAATGGATCAGAGCCTTTCCAGCAATCGGCTCTTGGCTCTGAATCATTGAAATTTATATCAGATGGAAGATAACTCCC
>JAFVAA010000683.1 GCA_017476305.1 Lachnospiraceae bacterium | reverse complement strand
TTTCGTGTATCCACCCATAGAGGAGTGAAGTCAAGGTCATAGAGGTTTTTTGCAATTACTATGGAGGAGTCATAGAGGATTTTGGATTTCCCATAGAGGTAAATTTTTGCCCGGTTTTCTGCCCATAGAGGAGTGAAGTCAGGTTCTTTCTTAACTTTGGGTATATTTACCAAAAATCCAGATGAAATTTTAGCTGTTTTTTTCTTGCAATTTTTTCAAAAACTCATTTAATTCTGCTACAATATGAATGAAAACGCCAATCCCCCAGCTATGCTGGGGAGAATAGAGTAAGCTGAAGCGATAAGGATTTTATAAAAAAGCCTCCTGTGCTATTATGAGAAAGGTGTTGCAAGCCAATCTCAAGCAAAGGAGGCGGTCCAAATGGACAGTAAAAGTTTATCACATACTAGATGGAAATGCCAGTATCATATCGTGTTTATACCAAAATATCGAAAGAAAAAATTATTTGGAGAGTTAAAACACGATGTACGGGAAATATTAGCTACATTATGCAAGTACAAAGGAGTAGAAATTGTAGAAGGTGCAGTGTGTATCGATCACGTGCATATGTGCGTAAGTATACCACCAAAATTGAGTGTATCAAATTTCATGGGATATCTGAAAGGTAAGAGTACGCTGATGATATATGACAGGCATCCGGAGTTACAAAGCAAATGGAACAAAGCGTTTTGGGCAAGAGGATATTATGTCACGACAGTAGGAAATGTGACAGAGGATGCCATAAAGAAATATATCAGGGAGCAGTCAGAAGAGTCCCGGAAAGAAGATAGTGATGGAGCCGCTTTTTAGCGGCAGCAAGTAATATATGCTTGCAACACCCGCCTTTGAGGCGAGCAGTAACATAGCCCTTGGGGGCGTTATTCACCCCCCCCACTTGAAGTGGGGGTTGGTGATTAGTATTTTATTTATATTCAAAGGAGTGTTTTTATGAGATACGAGGAAATAGACAATGTTTCATTTTTCTTAGATAAAGACCATTTTATTTATGACTATAAAGAGACAGATACTCTTGATATCTATGTCAAATCGCGGACCAGATCATGCAGTTGTCCGTCCTGCAATACTGTAACAGAACATATCCATGCAACTTATCAAAGACATCTTCAAGATGTGCCTGTCCGCTCCAAGCCGACATGGCTCCATGTGAATTCCTATAAATTTGAATGTGACAATCCGGAGTGCAGTGTATCGGTTTTCACAGAACCCCTCAGTTTCGCACGTCCATCCCAGGTGCGGACGGATGCCTTGAATACGTTCATTCTTGGGATCGCCATGTTCTTGAGCAATGAAGGGGCCAGCAATGTGCTGAAGCTTCTTGGAATTACAGTAAGCAATGACACGATCCAGCGGATCTATGATAAAATAGGATTTGAAGATGACCCGGATGTAGAGGGGATCGGTGTCGATGATGTTGCCATAAGAAAAGGCCAGAAATATGCTACAGCAATCTACGACCTGAAAGACCATCATCTGATCGCCCTGCTCGATGGAAGGGATGGAAAAAATTTGGAGGAATGGCTGAAAGGGCATAAGAAGATCCGTATGGTCGCCAGAGACCGTGCCAGTGCATACGCCAGTGCCATAAACAAGATCCTTCCTGAATGCATCCAGGTCGCAGACCGATTCCATCTTTTCCAAAACCTGACCAGTCATCTGAAAGAGATCTTCCGTTCTGAACTTCCGGAAGAAATACTGGTACAGGATGGGCAGGTTCTTTCGGAAGCTCCGGACAAAGTGTACCGGGAAAGAAAAGTGGATCTTTCTCTTTTTGACGATACACATTATGACAATACCGTGCCGATCGATGAAGAAGGGAACACCATCGTTTTTGACGACCGGGCAAGCAATCCGAACTGTGCAAAAGAGAAAAAGCGGGCAGAGGACAGGAAAAAAAACAGCAGATGATCATGGATGTCAGGGCACGTTGGAACGGGATGTCTTCTACCGATCTTGACGCACTATGCGACGAATTCGGGCTGACGCATCAGATGGCAGAAAAATATATAGGAATGACGGAAGAAGAAGTGCAGGCGGTACTGCAGCCACGAAAAACGAACCGCAAGGCTCCGCGAAAAGGTGACAGTTATGTGAACATCATTTATAAGATGATGGCGGACGGGTATGCAGATGATAAAATATACTACTACCTCCGCCATATCGGGATCACGGACAAGACCGCCACGATCTGGTTCTACCTTGAATGCATCAGTGCAAATAATTTTCCGGAAAGGAAACGCATGCTTTCAAGCAACATACAGGAAAAAGTCTATCCGGAAGGTGTCATAGTCATAGACCGGAGCTCTCTTGTAAGATATATACTGACAGCAGACAGCAAGAAAACAAAAGATAATAAGATTTCAGAACATATAGATGTGTTAAAGGAATGTTATCCGATCATCGGGTGGGGAATGGAAGCGTTCCAGCGTTTTCATTCTGCATTGATGGGAGATGTCCCTGAAGAGATAGACACATTCATTGCGGATTATAAAGACTCAGAATTGAAAGCGTTCTGCGAAAGCCTGCAAAGGGATATCGAACCTGTCAAAAATGCAGTGGTCTACGATGTCAGTTCCGGATTTGTCGAGGGAAACAATAATAAATTCAAGCTGGTGAAACGAATCGTATATGGAAGGTCCGGTCTGGTGAATCTGGAAAAGAAATGCAAACTTGCATTTCTTCCAAAACAGGAGGATTTTTCCATTGCAGATTTGATATAAAAGGATGAAACGGATTACTTGTTGCATCCTCTTATTTTATACTGAAAACACCCAAAATTGAGAAAGAACCTGACTTCACTCCTCTATGGGCGGCAACACAAAATCTGTTTCTCGTCTGTATCGGATCTGCCACAAGTGATATCAGCCTATATAGGCTTATCCCCCGCTTTGTTGTATAGGCATATACAGGCTTGATACAGGTTTTCTCAATTTTCCTCCTGCCACACCACCGGAAAGAACCCCGGCAGCCATAACTCTGTTAATGTCCCAAAGCCAACCTTAAATCCTTCAGCACCTCTTTCGTCAGGAACATATCCCTTGACGGAGAAGGGTATGCTGATTCTTGCCCTGACAATATCTCCCAAAATATCCGCAAGCATACCTGTTCATATCCGGGCCATGATATACTCCAGATCCCCCTTATAGCCGGTCCCCACAAGATACCATTCCCGGCCGGCTGACATCTCCATCCGTGTCGCAACCCACTTTCCATCCACCATGACCTCCAGGCACTCTCCGCAATGGAATCCGTCATTCTCCCAAATATCCGAAACCAGAAGACCGTACCGGTCATTATCGCTGTTATATCCCAATCTCCCCGTTACCATCTGACTACCTCTCTTTCTTCCATTCATTTTTACTGCTGACCTCCCTGCCATATCCAAGATGGCAAGATGCCCTCTTTATAAGAAATGGTCATCTTGCCATCTTGATTTTCCCTCTGCTCCGCTGATGATCCCATTATCGCAAGAACTTTCCCGGCAACGAAAACCAATAGCACAAAGCCGGACTTTATCGTTGCAGAAAAT
>JAFVAA010000682.1 GCA_017476305.1 Lachnospiraceae bacterium | reverse complement strand
TTAACCATCAGTACCGGGAATACAGCTATCATCTGATCTTAGCCGGATTTTTTACTGGACTGGGATACCCCATGCAGTCGGAACGGGAGACGGGATACGGACGGAGCGACCTGATCATTCCCGACCCGGCGAGGAATCGCTGCCTGATACTGGAGCTGAAGCATGTAAAGGAGGAATCGGAAATGGAGGATGCGCTCAGGGAGGCTTCCGGTCAGATCGTAGAAAAGAAGTATGACAGCCGGTTCAGATACGAAGGGTAGACACAGAGGCTCCGGTATGGCATGGCGTTTTGTGATAAGAAGGTCAGGATTTTGGAAGTGTGAATTGAAAGGAATCTGGTTAAATAAAAAAAGAGGGATTTAGAAATTTATGAAAGAGAAAAAGTATTACGTCCATGAAACGAGCATTGTGGATGATGATGTCTCTATAGGGGATGGAACCAAAATCTGGCATTTCAGCCACATCCAGTCAGGTGCTGTGATCGGCTCCGGATGCTCTCTGGGGCAGAATGTGAATGTATCTAATAATGTTCACATCGGTAACGGGGTCAAGATACAGAATAATGTGAGTGTCTACGAAGGCGTGACGCTTGAGGACTATGTATTTTGCGGACCGTCCTGTGTTTTTACGAATAATCTGACACCGAGAGCACGCTATCCTAAGAATCACAAGTATCTTTCTACTATCATTCGACATGATGCGACACTAGGAGCGAACTGTACGATCGTGTGCGGTCATGAAGTGGGGCATCACGCCACGATTGCAGCCGGGGCGGTGGTGGCAGATGATGTAAAGCCACACGCACTAATGGCGGGAGTTCCGGCGAGGCAGATTGGATGGGTATGTGAGTGCGGACAAGTGTTGAATACATCACAGGATAATTATTTCACATGTCCTGATTGTGAACGTAAATATTTCCTATATTCCGGCGTTCTATCATTAGGAACTGTCACGGATTAAAACTTAACATTTTGTGAACTGAAACGCTTGTATATATGGTGTTTCTGCTCACAAAATGCTGTAAGTTCTTTCGTGACAGCTCCTTAGATAGAAGCAAGCCTGTGATATGTTATCAGGAGGAAGAAAGAATTAGCAGCATTTCTTCTTGGAAACGAATTTTTAACAGGAGGTAAATATAGCAATGTCAATCCAATTCAGAGATTTACAGAGGCAGTATGGATATATCAAGGATGCAATAGATATGCGGATTTCTCACATAATTACATCTGCTCATTTTATCAGCGGACCAGAAGTAAAGGAACTTGAACAGACACTCGCCGACTATGTGAATATGAAGCACTGTATTTCATGTGCGAATGGAACAGATGCAATATCCATAGCTTTGATGGCCTCAGGAATTGGGGAGCATGGTGGTGGCAGTAGGAAGGATGCCGTGTTTGTCCCGGACTTTACATTTTTCTCTTCCGGGGAGTGCCCGGCGACGATTGGTGCCACACCTGTATTTGTGGATGTCCTAAAAACCACATATAATATCGATGCATCATCTCTACAGTCTGCTGTGGAAAAGGTAATAAGGGAAGGTCAGCTGATACCTAAGGCTGTTGTAGCTGTGGATCTTTTTGGCCAGCCTTTCGATATGGAAGGAATCAAAGCGATATGTGAGAAGTATGGACTGCTTCTCTTAGAAGATGCTGCCCAGGGATTTGGTGGAAGCTGTACGGATGTGAGTGGGAACAGGCACATGGCATGTTCTATAGGCGATATCGCCACTACATCATTCTTCCCGGCGAAGCCTTTAGGCTGTTATGGGGATGGTGGTGCGATATTCACAAACGATGATAACATCGCTTTACTGTGCCGTTCAATAGCTGTACATGGCAAGGACACACAGAATCTGGATGATCCAAATGCAAAGTACAATAATATCAGACTTGGGATGAATAGCAGGTTAGATACCCTGCAGGCAGGTGTGCTGCTTGGAAAGTTCCCGATATTCAGGGATGAAGAACTGGATAAGGTGAATCATGTGGCTGAGCTTTACAGTGAGTTGCTTAAGGACGTTCCCGGCCTGACCATTCCGGTTGTGAAAGATGGGATGTATAGCTCATGGGCACAGTATACCATCCAGCTTCCGGAAGGATCGGACAGAAAAAGTATTCAATCCAGGCTGAAAGAAGATAAAATTCCTACAAACATCTACTATGTGAAACCAATGCATCTGCAAGGGGCGTTCCGTGGTACACGCTCTGCGGAAGCGGATTGTCCGGTCACGGAGAAGCTGTGTGAGACCGTGCTGTGCTTACCTATCCATCCGTATTTGGAAGATTCTGAAGTTGAGTTTGTGGCTGGGAAGTTGAAAGCGGTGCTTTAGTTCTGAGGCAGCAGTGTTTGAAGTGCGGTTTGATGTGTGAAGAGAGGTGGATTTTATGGGGGTGAATATAGGCGAGTCATA
>JAFVAA010000681.1 GCA_017476305.1 Lachnospiraceae bacterium | reverse complement strand
CGTCTTTTGATTGAAGGCTATGCCGGGGATTGCGGTATAATTGTGACAGGTCGAACAAATCCAGTAAAATCAAGGGTTTGCAAGGCTTAGTCCTATGACGGTTTTGTGATGGACCGGAGATTGTGATTGAGTAAATTTGTAAAACTGTATACCACTCCGTAGGAGTGGCAGGCGATGATCATGTGGTAATGATTAGGATAGGACTGTATCAATCTGCTATGAGAAGTTATCAGCGAAAGCGGATACTTTGATGGTGGAGTGTGCAGTCCTTTTTCTTTTTGCAATATCCGGACGGCTACCGGGCAGGTCAGTCCCGTATTCGGGGAAAGGAGTTGATGGAGTTGGTACTGAAGATTTTTGGGAAGGTCTGTGCGGTAGTTCTGAAGATGTTGATATATGGTGCTGTCTTTCTGATGAAGATGAGCCTGGCAGTAGTGAAATTATGTATGGTCTTATTTCTGGCTGTTGCGGAAGTGGTGCTGGCAGTAACAAGGTTCGGTCTGGCTGGG
Source organism: Lachnospiraceae bacterium (assembly GCA_017476305.1). Taxonomy (GTDB): domain Bacteria; phylum Bacillota; class Clostridia; order Lachnospirales; family Lachnospiraceae; genus Butyribacter. The sequence continues at coordinate 2,399 of JAFVAA010000681.1, read as the reverse complement.
TAGCAGATCAGGAGAATGACAGAAAAGCAGGAAGGAATCTGTAAGCAGAAAGGGAGTATCAGTAGCATGGTGGTTGTTTATTTAGTCTGTCTGTCAGGCAGACGGAAAGCGAGGTCTTATGGGAATGAGGATGGAAACAGCAGGAGAAAAGCCGGAATCCGGCAGGGAAAGTGGAAAGCAGATGCCGGAAAGGAATCCGGTTCTGGGCAGCAGAGGGCAGTCAGTGAGCAGTCTGGGAGTGTTTGAAACAACTGATCCGGACAGGAGAAAGGAGCAGGAAGATATGAAGTCAAAATATTATCATGTGGATGGTGCAATGGTGGTTTCAGTAGATACGGGGTATGGCAACACGAAAACGGCACACAGGGTATTCCGTTCGTCTGTGCAGGCAAGCGACAATCCACCGGTATTCAGCAAGGATTATATTGAGTACCGGGGAAAATATTATATCGTGGGCGAGGGGCATAAATCCTTTATTGCGGACAAGGTGACGGATGATGACAATTATATCCTCATGCTTGCTGCGGTGGCAAAGGAACTGGAATGCCGGGGCATGGACCGTGCGAAGATATATCTGGCGGTGGGGCTTCCGCTGAAGTGGGTGTCGGTACAGAAAGAATCCTTCCGGAAATATATGTTCCGTGACCGTCATGTGGAGTACCGTTATAAGGATAAGGCGGTGTCAATCGAAATCGTGGGCTGTGCGGTCATGCCGCAGTGCTATTCGGCTGTGGCAATGAGCCTGAAAGATTTTAAGGGGATGAACCTTCTGGCAGACCTGGGGAATGGGACGTTGAACATCATGTACTTAAATGACGGGAAGGCTTCGGAGAGCCAGTCATGGACGGAGCAGTTCGGCGTGAACCAGTGCGTGATCCGTATCTGCAACGAGGTCAGGGATGCGACAGGGTACGATATGCCGGCAGATATGGTGGAACAGTATCTCCGCAGGGGGACAGCCGACATTTCAGAAAATTATGAGAAGATCATGCACGATGTGGCGGTGCGGTATGTGAAGGAGGTCTTTGACAAGCTGAGGGATTATAAATACAACCCGGACATCATGCAGCTTCATTTCATGGGCGGCGGGGCGAAGATCGTCCAGAGGTTCGGGGAGTATGATAAGGAGAGGACACATTTCATCACAGACATCTGTGCAACGGCAAAGGGATATGAGTATTACTGTTATATCGCCATGAAACGGAAGAATGAGGCAGAAAAACGGAGAAGATAGGAGGCAGCCAGGGAAAATGGTTCCGGTATCTACGGAAAAGGTCTGCGGATGCCGGATTATTTCTGAAAGGCAGGTGGGGACAGATGAAAAAGACAAACGTGCGGTTCTATGACAAGAACCCGGAGGACATGAGGGCATGGGAGATACTCCACAACCTGGACAAGACAGAGTTCAAGTCACAGAATGCCTTTGTGGTGCGTGCGATCATTGAATATCATGACAGGCATTGTGGAGAGAATGGCAGACCGTTCCTTGAATCAAAGGAAAAAGAGGATGCCTTTACGGACAGGATCGTGGAGGCGGTAGAGAGGAAGGTATTTGCGAATCTTCCGGCAATGGTCGGCATGGGATATATGCAGGCGGTCATGAATGGAAATGCTGTATCTGTGGCAAATCAGACCATGCCGGAGGTTTCCGGCAGAGACGGGAATGATACAGGAGAGAAGAAGTCGGTAGAAAGCCGGAGGGAATCTTCTTACAGCGGGCAGATAGAGGGAGTTTTTCAAACAAGGGCTGTTTCTGACAGGAGTACCATAGCAGCGGATGGAAATGAGGGGGCTATGCTGACAGATGACGGTCTGCTTGATACGGATACGTTTGGTCTGTGAGAGAAAAAGTGCTGTCAATTTTAGATGGATAGAAAGTCTGTTGAAAAATTGGCAGCTTTTTTGCAAAAGGAACGGTGGTGTCAAAAAACGGGGAAGATGCAGCCAGAACAAGAGAAGTGCTATCAGTTTCAGATGAAATTGGCAGCATTTTTTCTGCCAAAAATGAGTGGTGTCAAAAGATGGGAGAAGTGACATCAAAAAGTGCGGAATGGGGGCAGAAATGGTGGCACTTTTTCCACAGAGGAAAATGAGTGGTGTCAAAAACAGAGTGAAATGCCACCAGAACAAAGGGAATGGTGGCATTTCTGATATCAGTTCTTTTGGCAGAAAACAGGTGGTATCAAAATGGCTTAGATTTGGCAGCACTTTATAAAATATGACGCCAAAAAGGAATCCGGGGGAATGGGAGCTGGGTTCTTTTTTTGCTTATCTATATCGGGGTATTAGGGGCTGTCCCCTAACCAGTGTAAAACGCAATGCGTTTTACGAATCTGGCAAAAACTGTACGCAAGGTTTCGGGACAGGCTGGAGACGTAGCCGGAGGGTGTGCGGTACGG
>JAFVAA010000059.1 GCA_017476305.1 Lachnospiraceae bacterium | reverse complement strand
TGACGGAGCGTTTACTAAAGGTGGATAAGGTACTGGCATTACAGGCAAGACAGATTCTTGATAAGAATAAAGCGGAACGTCATATCAGGGGCGGTATGGCGACAAAGGATAAGTATCAGAAAAAGAGTGAACAGATGAGGTAAAACGATAAGAGACTGTCATGGGAAGCAATTTTATCAAAAAGTGCTTCATCAGACAGCCTCTCCATTTGGGTTCTAAAATCATTTCTATAAGATATCTTTTCTATCAGGTTTTATTCAAAACATCTGTTTCGTTCGGAAACATCTCCGGAATTTTATTCAAAAAAAGTTAATACTTGACAAACTTTGGAATTTTTGATAAGATGAAAAATGCGCTACTGTGGCTGACTATACATTAAAACCAACTATTTATTATTATAGCATACTTTGAAGAAAATGAAAAGTATTTTCCTATAAATTGGTTTTTATACAGTCATCATGCTATTTTCACATGCTTTGTGAAGAAAGCATACGGATAGCAGCTAAAAAACCCTAAAATGTATAAGGAGCGAACAGCGATGGAGAAAAACAGGATACATCCAATTGCAGTGAACAATGGTGTTAGAATGAGCTATGGCCGTCAGAAAGAGGTTTTAGAGATGCCGAATCTGATTGAGGTTCAGACCAATTCTTACCAGTGGTTTTTAGACGAAGGTTTAAAAGAGGTTTTTCGTGACATTTCGCCGATTTCTGATTTCGGTGGTCATTTGAGCCTTGAATTTGTGGATTTTGAATTTTGCAAGGATGAGATCAAATATGATATCGATCAGTGCAAGGAACGGGATGCGACCTACGCCGCGCCGCTTAAAGTCAAGGTAAGGCTTCATAACAAGGAAACCGAGGAAATCAAGGAGCACGAGATTTTTATAGGTGATCTTCCTTTGATGACTGCGACAGGTACCTTTGTAATCAATGGTGCAGAGCGTGTTATCGTAAGTCAGCTCGTGCGTTCTCCGGGTATTTATTATGCAATCGGGCATGACAAGCTGGGAAAAGAGCTGTATTCTTCTACGATCATCCCGATTCGTGGTGCGTGGCTGGAGTATGAAACGGATTCCAATGATGTACTCTCCATTCGTGTAGACAGACAGAGAAAGGTTCCGATTACGGTATTTCTTCGCGCTCTGGGACTGGGAACCAATGAGCAGATCAAAGAGGTGTTTGGTGAGGAACCAAAGATTTTGGCAAGTATCGAAAAGGATACGACGGACAATTATCAGGACGGTCTTTTGGAACTTTATAAAAAGCTGCGTCCGGGAGAGCCGTTATCTGTAGAAAGCGCGGAGAACCTTTTAAATGGTATGTTTTTTGATCCGAAACGCTATGATTTGGCGAAGGTCGGAAGATATAAATATAATAAGAAGCTACACTTCAAATATCGTATCGTAGGCTGCACACTGGCAGAGGATACGGTTCCGTCAGAGTCTACGGGTGAGATTTTCGAGGCAGGGACTCTGATTACAGAGGAGATAGCGACGCAGATTCAGAATGCGGCGATTCCTTTTGTTATGGTAGAAAAAGAGGAGCAGGTGACGAAGGTACTTTCCAATATGGCGGTTGATTTAAAGGAATATCTGCCAAATGTGAATCCAAGAGATTTGGGAATTACAGAAAACGTATATTATCCAGCATTAAAAGAGATTTTAGATGAGTATAATGACGAGGAAGAGATAAAGGAAGCCATTATGGCAAATGTTTCTGAACTCGTTCCAAAGCATATTACGAAGGAAGATATTTTCGCTTCGATCAACTATAATATCCATTTGGAATATCACATCGGAAATGATGATGATATCGACCACTTGGGGAACAGACGTATTCGTGCGGTTGGTGAGCTTTTGCAGAATCAGTACCGTATCGGTCTTTCCCGTATGGAGCGTGTGGTACGTGAGCGTATGTCTACGCAGGATATTACGACGATTACAGCACAGTCCTTAATCAATATCAAACCGGTGACGGCAGCAGTGAAGGAGTTCTTCGGAAGCTCCCAGCTGTCGCAGTTCATGGATCAGAACAACCCTCTGTCCGAGCTGACGCATAAACGTCGTCTGTCTGCATTGGGACCGGGTGGTCTGTCCAGAGACCGTGCAGGTTTCGAGGTTCGTGACGTACACTATACGCACTATGGCCGTATGTGTCCGGTAGAGACGCCCGAAGGTCCGAATATCGGTCTGATCAACTCTCTCGCATCCTATGCCCGTATTAATGAATATGGTTTCGTGGAGGCACCTTACCGTAAGGTGGATAAGAGTGACCCGGAAAATCCGCGTGTCACGAATGAAGTGGTTTATCTGTCGGCAGATGAGGAGGATCGTTTCATCGTAGCACAGGCAAATGAGGAGTTAGATGAGGAAGGACATTTCGTGAGAAGCCGTGTATCCGGCCGTTTCCGTGAGGAGACTTCCCAGTTCCCGAAGAACCGGATCGATTTGATGGACGTGTCACCGAAGATGGTATTTTCTGTGGCAACGGCGATGATTCCTTTCCTGGAAAATGACGATGCGAACAGAGCCCTGATGGGATCGAACATGCAGCGTCAGGCAGTGCCGCTTTTAGTGACGGAGTCTGCTGTCGTAGGAACCGGTATGGAGCGTCAGGCAGCCGTGGATTCCGGTAACTGTGTGATTGCGAAGGAAGATGGTACAGTCATCCGGTCTGCTTCCAATGAAATCATTGTAAAGACAGATGCAGGGGAGACACAGAGATATAAATTAGCGAAGTTCCAGCGTAGTAACCAGGGAACCAGTATGAATCACAGACCGATTGTGGATAAGGGTGACAGAGTGAGAAAGGGTGAGGTCATTGCAGACGGACCTTCTACCTGTGGTGGTGAGATTGCTCTGGGAAAGAATCCTTTGATTGGTTTCATGACATGGGAAGGTTACAATTACGAGGATGCCGTACTTTTAAGTGAGAGACTGGTACAGGAGGATGTTTATACTTCTGTGCATATCAATGAATATGAGGCAGAGGCCAGAGATACGAAGCTCGGTGCCGAGGAGATTACCCGTGATGTACCGGGTGTCGGAGATGACGCTTTAAAGGATTTGGATGAAAGAGGAATCATTCGTATCGGTGCAGAGGTTCGTGCCGGAGATATTTTGGTAGGTAAGGTAACTCCTAAGGGAGAGACAGAGCTTACTGCGGAGGAGAGGCTTCTCCGTGCCATCTTCGGTGAAAAAGCGAGAGAGGTTCGTGATACTTCTTTAAAGGTGCCGCATGGTGAGTTTGGTGTCATTGTGGATGCAAAAGTATTTAGCAGGGAAAATGGGGACGAACTGCCTCCTGGAGTGAATCAGACGGTGCGTATTTACATTGCACAGAAGCGTAAGATTCAGGTGGGAGATAAGATGGCAGGTCGTCACGGAAACAAAGGTGTGGTTTCCAGAGTGCTTCCGGTGGAGGATATGCCGTTTTTACCGAATGGAAGACCGCTTGATATCGTATTGAATCCTTTGGGCGTGCCGTCCCGTATGAATATCGGACAGGTTTTGGAGATTCATCTGAGCCTGGCTGCCAAAGCACTTGGTTTCAATGTAGCGACTCCTGTATTTGATGGTGCGAACGAGTTTGACATCATGGATACCCTGGAGCTTGCCAATGATTATGTGAATACACCTCTGGACAGGGAGGAATTAGAGGCTTTAAGAGCAAAGGCAGAGGAAGAAGAGGACGAACAGGAAATTGCAAGATTAAAGGATATCATTCCTTTTGAGGAAAAATATAAAGAGGTTCTGCATCCGGAGGTTTATCAGTATCTGTTAGACCATAAGGATTACAGGAAGGAGTGGGAAGGAGTACCAATCAGCCGTGATGGTAAGGTGCGTCTGCGTGATGGCCGTACCGGAGAGTATTTTGACGGTGCCGTTACTGTGGGCTTCATGCATTATCTGAAGCTCCACCATCTGGTAGATGATAAGATCCATGCCCGTTCTACGGGACCGTATTCTTTAGTAACACAGCAGCCGCTCGGTGGTAAGGCACAGTTTGGTGGACAGCGTTTCGGTGAGATGGAGGTTTGGGCACTGGAGGCTTATGGTGCAGCCTATACCCTTCAGGAAATCTTAACGGTGAAGTCGGATGATGTCGTTGGCCGTGTGAAGACCTATGAGGCTATCATCAAGGGAGATAATATTTCTGATCCGGGTATTCCGGAGTCCTTCAAGGTGCTTTTGAAAGAGCTGCAGGCTTTGGCACTCGATGT
>JAFVAA010000680.1 GCA_017476305.1 Lachnospiraceae bacterium | reverse complement strand
TTATACTCAGTAACGGAATTTAATTCCGTTACTGAGTATAACTAATCTAAAATGCAGTGCATAGAATAGCTTAAAAAGGCAACGGATTCATTCGCTGCCTGTAGTAGTAACATAAAGTGATAAAATCAGGAGGAAATCATTATGTCATTAGAATTATCGAAGAAAGCGGCAGCAGTTAAGCCATCCTCTACTCTTGCCATTACTGCGAGAGCGAAGGAGTTAAAGGCAGCAGGGAAGGATGTGGTAGGTTTTGGTGCAGGAGAACCGGATTTTGCTACCCCGGACAATATCTGCAATGCGGCCATTCAGGCGATTAAGGATTGATTTACAAAGTATACGCCGGCTTCCGGAATTGTAGAGCTAAAGGAAGCTGTCTGTAAGAAGTTCAAGGAGTTTAACGGATTAGACTATACATCGGATCAAATCGTAATCAGTAATGGCGGAAAGCATTCTTTGACAAACATTTTTACCGTACTTTTGAATCCGGGAGATGAGGTGATCATTCCGGCACCATACTGGCTTAGTTATCCGGAGATTGTGAAGTTAGCCGATGGTGTACCTGTGATTTTAAAAATGACAGAGAAGGAAAACTATAAATTATCTGCTGAGGCTCTTGAGAAAGCAATTACAGAAAAGACGAAGGCGGTCGTCATCAATACGCCGAACAATCCTACCGGAATCCTCTACACGGAGGAGGAGCTTCGCGCGATTGCAGATGTAGTCGTAAAGCATGATATTTATGTGGTAGCAGATGAGATGTATGAATATCTGGTGTATGACGGAGAAAAACATGTCAGCATTGCATCTTTTAATAAAGAAATCTATGACAGGACGATCACCTGCAGCGGCCTGGCAAAAGGATATGCTATGACCGGTTGGAGAATCGGTTATACTGGTTCTTCTGCGGAGATTGCGAAGATGATGGGAAGTGTGCAGAGTCACCAGACTTCAAATCCGAATTCCGTAGCGCAGAAGGCAGCGGTCGAGGCTTTGACAGGACCACAGGATTCTGTGCCGATGATGCGTGAGGAGTTTGATAAGCGGCGTAAATATATATATGATCGCGTGAGTGGCCTGCCTCATGTAAAAGCTGTAGAGCCGAAAGGTGCTTTCTATTTGTTTGTGGACGCTGGTGATGTGGTCGGAAAGGTACATAAGGGAGAAGTTGTAGATTCCATTCCGAAGATGGCGGATATTTTGATCAACGAGTATGGTGTTGCAGTTGTTCCCTGCGGAGATTTTGGCTTTGATACGCATATAAGGCTTTCCTATGCGATTTCTTTAGAACAGATCGAGAAAGGAATTGACCGGATCGAGGAATTTTTAAAGACTTTGGAATGATGAGGATAGTCAAAAAATAGTTTTTTTAACTGCCCTTCTGTGGTAAATACGGTATCACAGAAGGGTATTTTATTGTGCGAATAAGTTAGCGTTGACGAAACCATGAATTTTTAATACAATGAAAATAAAAATGGTGACGGAGAGAAAAAGGGGGGATGATTTTGGAGCAGAAGGATGAAAAAAATGATAGAGAATATGCTCATGTTTTGGGCGAAAAACTATTGGAGCTTCAGGGGTTGATCGGGAAATATAAGGAAACACATTGCGCCAGGGAAGAGTTGGACCGGATAGAAAAAATAGAGTCGTCCTTAGCAGCTTCTTTAGAGACTCTATACGACCTGGCAGGACTTCTGGAGGTACCTGTGACATTGGAAAATGTGCGGAAGAGTGACCAGCTTCTTTCCTATTCAGGCGCTGCAAATGCGCTGTTTAGTGATTATGAGGTCATATACTATGTTGATGTAGAAACCGGGCATTATGTAGAGTACAGTACCCCGGGAAATTATGAGCAGCTAAAGCTGGAAAAACGTGGTACTGATTTTTTTTCGGATCTGTATCGAAACATTAAGAAGGTGGTATATGAAAAAGACCAGGCATATGTGACAAATGCTCTGGCAAAAGAATCCCTTTTTCAGAGATTAACGGACGGACAGGTTTTTTCCGTGCGCTATCGCCTGATGATTGATGGCGAGCCGATGTATTATCAATCCAGAGTCGTTTATCCTGAGTCAGGGCAGCACATGATCATAGGGATATGCAGTGTAGACCGCCTGACAGATCGTGATCCGGAGGCAGATTTAGATTTTTCGAATATTGCAAGAGCTTTGACGAATGATTATGACCGGATCTATTTTGTAAATATGGAGGATGAGAGCTATATACGCTATACGACGGATAAGGGCAGTGAATTAAAAGCTTCCTCGTCAGGTTCTTCTTTTTTTGAAGAGGTGCAGAAGATTACGTCGAACATCATTTATAAAAAGGATGCTGACAGACTTCGTGAAGTTTTCCAAAAAAAGCATCTGGTGGAGGAACTGAAGAGGTGGGAAATGCTTTCCATGACATATCGGATCTTGATGAAGGGAGTGCC
>JAFVAA010000679.1 GCA_017476305.1 Lachnospiraceae bacterium | reverse complement strand
GCTGGTTGAAACCGCTGCATTTATCAAGGATATGCAAGATTTAAATAAAAATACACAGGTTACGATTCCAAGTACATATGTTTTCTTTTATATTGAAAAGAATCCGATACAGTTTGATACCTATGGTTCTGTAGAGGATGATTTAAATACCGTAGGCTATGTGTCTAAGGAGGAGGCTGCAAAGGAGCCAGTCTATGAGGGCAGCTTAGTCTACTATCCGGACAACAGATATATTCTGGAGAGTAAATTCTTCTATTGGGCAAAAGCCTTTGAAGAAAAATACCCGAGAGAATTTCAGGTCTATTATGAGGATGACAATTTTATCTGCTATCGAATCATACAAAACGAATTTCATCTTTATAACTTTGCCATTGACTATGGCTATAACGTAAAAAAACGCAGTAAGACGAGTATAGACAGTTAGGAGGGATCATTTTGACCATATCAAGATCGAACTTTATCGCAATGTCCGTAACAATGCTTGCAGTCCTGTTTTTATTTCAGTTTTCAAACCTTTCCGTCCTTTATACCTCCAAAGCCACGATCAATCACATTGCTGAGGAGAAGATAGCGGTCCACGCAAAAGAATCGGTTACGGCAGAGGTTTTAAAAAATGATCAGGACTACACGACTGCAATCATTGGAAGTGATAGTAACTTTGAAGCAAATCTGGCAGTAGAATGGTGCATGTATCTAAAGAGAAGCTATGCGCGTTTTGAAGATCTGCAGGAATTTTATACCAATACCTCCAAAAACTGCACTCTTTTGATCATCAACTCCATTGTGGTCGATACCTCCGCTGACATCCGGATTTTAGAGCAGACCTGCAGCACGAAGATCAATATCATCTTTACCAGCCTTCCGGATACGGAGCTCATTCAAAGCTCGAAAACGCTGAGAAATATTTTAGGGATCCACACAATAAAATCCGAAGCCTATCAGACCAGCGGAATGACGATCTTCGAAGGCTTTTTACTGGGTGGAAAGACCTCCTATGAGAAGCTGAAGAAAAACATTCCATATTTCAAGCTGCAATCCGGAACCAAAACATATATTGTAGGCGAAGTGAAAAATCAGAAAAAAAAGAAGGTAACGAATGAGGAGCTTCCGCCGATCGTATGGCGCTATCATACCGATAAAAATTTTGTATTTGCAGTGAATACTGATTTTTTTAGCGACCACACAGGGCTTGGAATGCTTACCTCCATGCTTGCGGAAACCGAAGACTATTTGATTTATCCGATCGTCAATGCACAGGCAGTACTATGCCAGAATTATCCGTATCTTTCCAACGAAAATACGGATGAAATTTCCGAAAAATATTATTATCAGACACAGTCACTCAGCCAAAATGTGCTCTGGCCGGATATCATCTCCATTTTAGACGCTACCGGTGAAAAGTTTTCCGGCATGATCGCACCGAAATTTGAATACAGTAATTCTTTAGATGGAGTTTCTTCCAATACCATCTCCTTCTACTATAAGCAGACGGAACAGGTTTCGGGAAATCTCGGTCTCTCAGGAGATCAGATCGAGGGTGGTACCTTCTACGATACAAAAATCAAATATGATACGAAAATATTCAAACAAAAAGTACCAAGCTATATTTTTACCATTTTTGCCCCGGGAAAGATGCCGGAAACCATATATAAACCGTATCTGACGAGCAAAAAGGAAAACATTTTATCCAATATACGGACACTGGTCCTGAATAAAGAAAACCAGTCGGAACCCATCCTCTCCTTTTATAATGACAGGATTCTCTGCATGGCAGATACCATCAATGGATTTTCTCACGATAATGATGAAGATCTGTATTTAAGAAGCATAGAAACAGCCCTTGGCTACTGCACTACTTCTTTAGACTTCACGCAGGTATATTATCCGACTGCTGATAGTGATGACTGGACACGGCTTTCGAAAAACCTTGCTAAATATATGCAGACCTATTGGATGGAATTTCGCAGGGGATTTGACCAGATGACAGTCGCAGAAGCCGACAAATGTGCCAGAAGATTTTTGGCTCTGAACTATGACACATTCCGTCAGGGGAATACGATCAACCTTTCCATCCGTAATTTTCAAAAGAAAGCCTCTTTCATTCTGCGGCTTTCCAATGAAAAAATTACGTCCATCAAAGGCGGCACCTATAAAAAAATGGAAGCGAACGTCTATGTGATCAATGCAGACAAAAAAAATGTGATCCTGACCGTTGCAGATAGTGAAAGATAGTATGGAGATGACATCAGGAAACAGGAACCGGAAAACCCTAACGAAAACAGCAGGAGGCAGAAAAATGAGAAAAAAAAGGAGAAACGCAAAGGAAAATACAACGATTGCAGATATCTATGGTGCAAGCTCAAACATGCGGGTATGTATTGTGGTCGAGGGCTGCTACCCTTATGTCGTCGGCGGTGTATCCAGCTGGGTACACAGCCTGATCAGGCAGTTTCCAAATATAGATTTTGTACTTCTGACTTTGGTGGCCGACAGAGAGCTTCGCGGAAAATTCGTCTATGAAATGCCTGATAATGTCTCTGAAATCCGCGAAATTTATTTACAGGACGTAGACTGGGTAGGCAAAAAAAGACGAAGAAAGAGAAAATTTAAACTCCGAAAAAAGGATTTTGATGCGATACGGAGCATGATCATGAATGAAAACATTGATTGGGAAACCGTCTTTCACTTTTTTGCGGAGCAGAAATTTTCCATCAATGAGCTTCTGATGGGAAATGATTTTTTAGAAATCGTCAAGGAACTTTATTTAAAACGCTTTGAAAATGTCACCTTTTCCGATTTTTTATGGTCCATGCGCTCTATGTATCTGCCACTCTTCCTCTGCTTAAGGACACCGCTCCCCAAAGCGGATCTCTACCACTGCGTAGCTACCGGATATGCAGGAATCACAGGAAGTATGGCAAAGGTCTTGTATGACGGAAGACTTTTAATTTCAGAGCACGGGATCTATTCCCGCGAACGGGAAGAGGACATCATCAAAGCAAGCTGGGTGGAGGGCGTTTATAAAAATGTCTGGATCGAACACTTTAAAAAATTATCCTTATGTGCATACCAGCTGGCAGATAATGTAACCTCCCTTTTTGAATATGCCAGAAGCTTACAGATCGATCTGGGGTGTCCTGCAGAAAAAACAATGGTAACACCAAACGGTATCGATCCGGACCGATTTGCAAATATTCCCGGCAAACGCGAGGAAGATAAAGGGTTCTTTAATATTGGAGCTGTCCTTCGTATAGCCCCGATCAAGGATGTCAAAACACTTATCAATGCCTTTTACTATGCAAAGGAAAGGGAACCTTCTTTGAGGCTTTGGATCATGGGACCCTGGGAAGAAGATGATCCGTACGCAAAAGAAGTATTTGCACTCGTAGAATCCTTGAAGCCACAGGATCTGATTTTTACAGGGAGAATCAACGTGACCGAATACCTGGGACGCATGGATGCCACGATTCTCTCAAGCATCAGTGAGGGGCAGCCTCTGACGATTTTAGAGGGCTTTGCTGCAAAGTGCGCTGCTATCGCTACGAACGTAGGAAACTGCGAAGGTCTCATAAACGGAGAGGGGGACGATAAGCTGGGACCTGCCGGACTCGTAGTAGATACCATGTCTGTAGCCGGACTTTCCGATGCCATGGTGCAGTTAGCCAGAAATCCAGAGCTTGCAAAGAGCATGGGAGAGACCGGATATAACCGTCTGATGGCAAAATATCAGCTCAGTCAAATGAAAGAAACCTATCGAAATCTCTATAAAAAAATGGCAGAGCTTAGTAAAAAGTCCTGGAGCGAAAACCGTTTTATACGCGAGGATATCCGGGAAGAAAGGCTTCGGGAAGAACAGAAGGCTCTAAAAAAAGAAGCCTGAGAACGGTCTGAGAATAGAATCAGACAGAAACGAAAAAGAAAGGATGTTGATCTTATGGCAAGTTTAGGAAGAACCATAAAAAAATCTTTTGAAAAGGGAACGATATCCAGTACCGTCTTCGGAATGATCATCAGTACATTTTCTACCGTGGCACCAATGTTTTTGATCATGGGTGAAATTCTTGTACTCTATTTAGTACTTGGATATAACAATGTACTCTATTCGGATCGTGTGCTGTTTTCCTGCAGCGTACTGTACATTTTTATATTTTCCCTGCTATGTACCTCCCCCTTCAACTCCGTAATTTCCAGATATATTACGGACCGGATCTTCGAAGAAAAGTACGATTGCATCCTCTCCTGCTTCTATGGAGGACTTTTTGTCAATCTGATGTTTGCCTGTGCGATTGGAATTCCATTTTACTGTTATGCGTACTTTATCGGAGGTATTGATCTCATTTACGTATTTACCTGCTTTGTCGCTTTTATTGCGCTCTGCCTGACCTTTTATTCAATGCTCTATCTCTCCATTACGAAGGACTATACGAAAATATCCCTGTTCTTCAGCATAGGCGCATTGGTAATCATCGGAAGTGCCCTGGTCACAGTAAAGCTTCTTCATTTTTCCGTTACTTATGGAATGCTGTTTTCCATTGCCTTCGGAATGCTGACGATTGCTGTCTGCGAATGCTCTTATATCAAAGGATATTTTCACAACAGTAACAGAGAGTACTTTGGCTTTTTAAGTTACTTTAAAAAATACTGGAAGTTCTCCGTAACGAACCTTTTTTATACTCTGGGCCTATATGGGCATAACTTTGTATTCTGGACCGTCAATGACCATATCGTCGTAAAGGATACCTATGTCTGCTATCCGCCTTATGATATGGCCACTTGTATTGCCATGTTTACAAACATCTCTGCAAGCATCATACTCATCACACAGATCGAGCTGCACTTTCACGAAAGATATAAGGCCTATTCGGAAGCAGTCATCGGAGGAAGACTTCGTGACATCGAAAATGCAAAGAGCAGAATGTTTACACTCCTCTCCTATCAGCTGATGGATGTAGTCAGGAACCAGTTCATCATCTCTGTCCTGGTGTATTTACTCTGTGTCGTTTTTCTGCCACAGTTCGGTTTTGCCGGTACCGTGATGGAGATGTATCCATGTCTTGCAGCAGGATATTTTGTCATTTTCCTACTATACTCCTGCATCATCTTTTTGTTTTACTTCAATGACAGTACCGGCTCCTGTCTGACTGCTTTTACCTTCCTGTCGATTACGGTTATCGTCAGTTGGTTCGCAAAGGATCTCTCCCCGATCTGGTACGGAATCGGGACCTTTGTCGGAGCCTTTGCCGGATGGTTCGTCGCCTATACCAGACTTCGCTGGGTGGAGAAAAATATTGACGAGCATATCTTTTGCCAGGGCGTCCTCATAGAAGATGCTTATGAAAATATGCCATCCAACATTGTATTTCCTGTCGATCCTACGAAACAGAAGGAAGAGCAGAAAGAGGAAAAGAAAAAGGAGAAAACTGCATGAATTATTTACCAGTACAGATTACCATTATCATTCTCGGATTCCTCCTGTTGGTATTTGTGATAAGAGCCGCAATCCAGAAAAAAATAACGGAGCATCATGCCATTCTATGGCTGATTCCCTGTATCATTATCATTATTGGCGGATGTTTTCCGCAACTGACCTATACTCTTTCCGCTTTTTTTAATACGGAATATCCACCTGCAATCATTTTTGCAGTTGCCATTATTCTTTTATATATTATACTTTTTCAATGCTTTAAGCTGCTCTCTGTTCTGCTTATGAAAAACAAGGAGTTAGCTTCCAATACAGCAATTTTAGAAAAACAGGTAGAAGAACTGAAAAAGGAATTACAGCAGATAAAATCAGTTCAGAAACCGGAACAGGAAAACAGACAAAACCCATAAAAGGAAAAGGGAGGAAAATTGGAAAAATTAAAACAGGAAAATAAGACCAGGACAAATAAAGATCGGAAAAAAAAGATTTTATTTATTATGAATACGATGGGACGTGCCGGAGCAGAACGTGCACTGATCGCTCTGATCCATACCCTGCCAAGGGAAAAGTATGATATTTCCTTACAGGTTTTGATAAATCGCGGAGAAGTCTTTAAAGAAGTACCACCTCACGTGCATATTTTAGTGAAACATCCGGACACCCGTTCCGTCCTTTCTGCCGGTGGACGGGTAAAGCTTTTTTTCACGGCAGTCCGCAGTTTTTTTTATCACGGAAACGGATTCCGTCTGTGGAATTATATGATAAAAAATCTGAGGCTCCAGATAAAAAGAAAGCAGATCCAGCCTGATAAACTGCTTTGGCGGCTCATTGCCTATGGGACAAAACCTCCCGGGACTGCCTATGACTTAGCAGTTGCCTATTTAGAAGGGGGAAGTACCTATTATCTGGCAGATCTCGTATCTGCAAAGAAAAAAGCCGCTTTTATCCATATTGATTATAAAAAGGCCGGATACCACAGAGGATTGGATCTGCATGCCTATGATAAAATAGACCGCATTTTTTCTGTTTCAGAGGAAGCCGGGCAGAGTTTTTTAAAGGTTTACCCGGAGCATAAAGAAAAGCTTTTTCTCTTCCGAAACATTATTGACAGGAAACGAATTGAAAGAAAAAGTCTGATTCCTTTACAGGAAAATGATCCTTTCCTCACTTCCAAAGCAGCATATAAGCTTTTGACCGTCGGAAGGCTTCATTATCAAAAAGGGTATGATATCGCCATTTCTGCCTTAGAGCTTTTACGAAGACACGGCTATGACATTGACTGGTTCGTGTTAGGGGAAGGTCCTTTAGAAAAGGAGCTTAGGAAGCAGATCCGTGAAGCCGGACTGACAAAGCATTTTCATCTTTTAGGAAGCAAGGCAAATCCTTATCCCTATTACAGAGCATGTGATATATACGTTCACGCCACACGTTTTGAAGGAAAAAGTATCGCCATTGAAGAAGCACAGGTCTTAGGAAAGGCTATTATTGCTTCCGACTGTACCGGAAACAGAGAGCAGATCATCCACGAAAAAAATGGTATATTGGTCCCGCTCACAAAGGAGGAGATTGCTGCTGCGATCCTTTCACTGCTCAATCATCCCCAAAAAAGGGAAGCCTTTGAAGCTGCCTCTAAAAATACAGATCTTCTTCATAAAGAGGACATGACCGCTTTTCTTTCCCTTCTATAAGGGGAAACCGTGTTACAGCCCACACACCCGTGTGAAGTGTAACACCGCTACAGCATAACTTATTTTTATTTTAAATGAATACTTGCATTATATGAAAATACTATGTAAAATTGAGTTGTATAAGGGAGAGGAATCGCATATGAATGAGAAAAAAGATACTTTAATCATTATGCCTGCTTACAATGAGGAAGCATCCATTGGAACATTTCTAGAAAAGCTGCTTTCGGCAGGAGTCACGGATTATGCTGATATTCTTGTAATCAATGATGCTTCTTCAGATAGTACAGAACAAATATTGATGGAAAAAAAGATCGCACATCTCTCTCACCCTTTCAATCTGGGATATGGTACTGCCCTGCAAAGCGGATATAAATATGCAGTAAAAGAAGGCTATTCCTATGTCATTCAAATAGATAGTGACGGTCAGCATGATGTCGCAAATGTGGATCTGATCCATGAATGCCTGGTCACGGAACATGATGGAAAAAAGACACCGGATCTGGTTATCGGTTCCCGTTTTTTAGATGGCAGTGTCAGCTTTAAGATTTCCTGGGCGAAAAAAATAGCGATCCATTTTTTCCGAACGGTGATCCGAAGGGAATGTAAGCAAAAAATTACCGATCCCACCTCCGGTCTGCAGGGACTAAGCTATCCGGTATTTGAATACTACTCTCATTTTGGCAATTTTGATAACAACTATCCGGATTCCAATATGATCATACAAATGGCACTTCTCGGATTTCAGATACAGGAAATCCCTGCTATCATGCATAAAAGAACTTCAGGAAGAAGTATGCATTTTGGTATATTGAATCCCATGATCTATGTGCTGGTCATGCTGCTAAGCACCACAAATATTTACCTGCGGTATAAATACCATCTTCTTCCCATCCCAGAAATCAACAAAGGCGGGCCAAAATCATATGAGAACTAAAACAAAATGCAAACTTTTTATCATCCTACTTATACTGATCCTCACGGGAGGTGCAGGAATGTACTACTATCGTACACATTATATAACTGCTGAATTTCACAGGTTTCCTCTTCCAGAGGTG
>JAFVAA010000678.1 GCA_017476305.1 Lachnospiraceae bacterium | reverse complement strand
GATATGTTCCTGGAAGGTGAGGGATACAGAAAACAAACGTGCAGAAGATATCATACTTACTTTGGCGGCAGATGCGGAGTTTGAACATATCATCACAGAAAAACGGGGCAGTGGGCTCTGTTCGCTGGGAGAAAAATTAGAGGTATCTTTAGAGCCGATGACCAGATATTATCTGAAGGTAGCCGTAGAAGGGGATATGGGAGATGGGGCAGTCAGTGAGACTGCCTGGTTTGAAACGGCAAAAGAGGAGCTGCCATGGAGTGCGGATTTTATCGAAACGGAAGAAGGAGATGCCTTTCACCCGGTGTTTTTTCGGGATTTTTCATTGAAAAAGGGGATAAAAAGGGCGGTACTGTATGTGACAGGACTCGGGCTCTATGAGGCATATCTGAATGGAGAAAAGGCAGGGGATGACTATCTGGCACCATTCTGCAATGATTACAGAGAACATATCCAATATCAGACGTATGATGTGACAGAACTCTGTAAAGATAGGGAAGAAAATCGTCTGGAAATCTTTTTGGGGAACGGCTGGTATAAAGGCCGCCTGGGATATGAGGGCGGCAGGGAATTTTATGGCAGCCGCTTCTGTGCCATAGCAGAGCTTCATATCTGGTATGAAAATGGAGAGACGGAGCGTATCGTGACAGATGATACATGGAAGTACCGGCCATCCGATATCATAGAGAGCGATATTTATGATGGAGAAATATATGATCATCAGTACTGGAAAGAAAAAGGAACGGTAGGGAAAGCAGCAAAGCCTGTAGTGGATAGTGAGGAGAAAAAGAAACTTTTGACTGCCAGATACAGTCTGCCGGTACATGTGAAAGAAGAGCTTTCCGTAAAGGAAGTGCTTAGGACACCGGCAGGGGAGACCGTGCTGGATTTCGGACAGAATTTCGCCGGGTATGTGACCTTTTTTTCCAGATTTCCTGCCGGGACGAAGGTGTCCATAGACTATGGAGAAATCTTACAGAATGGAAATTTTTACAGGGATAATTACCGGACGGCAAAGGCAAATTTTACTTATGTATCGGACGGACGTGAAGAATGGGCAAGACCGCATTTTACGTATTATGGTTTCCGTTATGTACGTGTGGAAGGAGTGCCTGGTGCATTAGATCCGGATGATTTTAAGGGGGCTGTCGTTTATTCAGATCTGGATACCGTGACAAAAATCCATACTTCGGATGAACATCTGAACCGTCTGGCAAAGAACAGCCTCTGGGGGCAGAAGTCCAATTTTATTGATATGCCGACGGATTGTCCGCAGCGGGATGAACGCTTAGGCTGGACGGGAGATGCGCAGGTCTATTCTCCGACGGCATGCTATCACATGGACACCAGGGCTTTTTATCAGAAGTTCCTGTATGATCTGCACTTAGAGCAGAGAAAGCAGCATGGAGCCGTTCCGAATTTCCTGCCGAACCTGGGGAACCTGCCGGGAGGCAGCAGTGTGTGGGGGGATGTGGCGACCTTTCTGCCGATGACGTTATACAGACATTATGGAGATAAAGATATTTTAGCGGAAAATTATGAAATGATGCGGGAGTGGGTGGATTATATCATTTCGCAGGATGTGGAGCATGGAGAGAATCATCTTTGGAATTTTGGCTTTCATTTTGGGGACTGGTTAGCGCAGGATGGCGTGACACCGCAGAGCATGAAAGGCGGGACGGATGATTACTATGTCGCGAGCATATACTACTATGCTTCTGTGCGGAAGGTGGCAAGAGCCGCAGAAATTTTAGGGAAGTCTGAGGACTGTAAATTTTATGCGGAAAAGGCAGAGAAGATCTATCAGGCCATCCTGGACGAATATTTTTCTAAAAACGGGCGTTTATGCATTGATACCCAGACGGCCTATCTTTTAGCGTTAAAGTTTAATGTTTATACAGATAAAGAGCGGATCAGGGAGGGACTTAAGAACAGGCTGAAAAAAGACTGCTACAAGATCAAAGGTGGTTTTGTGGGAGCGACGATGATGTGCCAGGTCCTGGCAGAAAACGGGTTTGAAGATATGGCATACTATCTTTTGTTCCAGAGGGGCTTTCCCGGATGGATGCATTGTATCGACCTGGGGGCGACGACCATCTGGGAGCGGTGGAACTCGGTACTGGATGATGGTTCCATCAGCGGCACCGGCATGAATTCTTTGAACCACTATTCTTTCGGATCGGTGATGGAGTATGTATACCGTTATATTGCGGGAATCCGTGAGCTGGAGCCGGGCTTTCGCAGGGTGCTCTTTCAGCCGCAGCTAAGTACCAGGCTCAGGCAGATGGAATATACCTATGATTCCGTGAGCGGAGCCTATGTGTCGAACTGGAAGATCTATGAGGACGGGACAGTCAGCGTGCATTTTGAAGTTCCGTTCGGCTGCTCGGCGGTGGCGGTCCTACCGGGCACAGGTGGAGAAGAAGTGAATCTGTCTGCAGGGGTCTTTGAAAAGACATATCAGCCGGACAGGGATTACAGGCTTTTATATACGATGGATACGAGGCTCGAGGAACTGATGGAGGATGAAAATGCCAGGGAGATCTTAGAAAAGGAACTGCCGGTAGCTTTCGGGATAGGAATGTCAGGGGATGAGGAGCAGAAAAGCTTAAGCTTAGAGGAAATGAAATACATGTCATTTCTTGGATTTAAAGAAGAGGAAGTTTTACGGGCAGCAGAGCAGATTTTAAAGCTGAAACGTTAAGGACTCTCCTGCGATACTTGTGGAGTGACGGGAGGTGATGCGCATTGAGAAAAAAGATAGCAGTATTCATTTGTGCAATCAGTCTGGATAACCAAAGACGTGTGCTGTCGGGGATTTTAGCAGAGGCAGAAAAACAGGATATCGATGTTTATGTTTTTACTTGTCATGTGAATTATTTGGCAGAGGATGATTATAAAGCGGGTGCTTTTCATGTGATGCAGTTACCAAATCTGGATTGCTATGACGGCATTATATTGATGAAGAATTCTATCCAGGATCCGGAAGAAGCAAGGCGTTTGGTAGAACGCATCAGAAAAAGCAAAACACCTGCAATTAGCATTGATGCAAAGGAGCCTGGTATTTCATTTGTAAGCATAGACAGCTATCAGGCGCAGAAAAGTGTGACAGAGCATCTGATTGAAGTACATGGGCTTCGGAGGATTGCTTATGTGACAGGACTCATAGAAGACAGGGAGGCGAGGGACCGGCTGCGCGGATACGAGGATGCGCTAAAGAATCATGATATCGAAAGTGAAGAAAGCTTGATTTTTAAAGGGTGTTATGATCAGGAAAGTGGAATGCGGGCCGTTGATTTTTTTCTTGGAGAAGAGGCGGTTCTTCCAGAGGCAATCGTCTGTGCCAATGATGTCATGGCATTTGGAGTGGTAAAACGGTTAAGGGAACAAGGAGTAAAGGTTCCGGAGGATTTTCTGGTGACCGGATTTGATAATGATTTCCTGGCAAAATATTTTGAACCGGCCATGACGACAATAGACAGGCGGCAGGAGGATTTGGGTCAGGTGGCGGTTCGCAGGCTGTTTGACAGGAAGAAAAAAACAGAAGATGTTCTCCTGGAGGGGAGACTGCTTTTAAGAGGCAGCTGTGGCTGTAGGGAGCAGGCTCCGTGCACAGAGGCAGATCTGCGTGCCAGGATTTCAGAATCCGAGATGAATCTACTGAGTCAGACCGAGATGATAAAGAGTATGTCGCTAGAGCTGACCGGTCTGGAAAATTTGGAAGTTCTATATGAGCATCTGAAAAAATATGTTCTTTTTCTCGGGGCAAGATCCTTTTATCTGTGTATGTGTACCGGTCAGGGGAGCTTTCAGAATATGGAAGAAGACACAGAAAAACTTTCGGAATATACCGAGAAAATCGATATTCCCGTTGCCTATGAACAGGGAAATTTTAAAAGCTTTGGGGAATTTTATGTGGATGACCTTTTGCCGGAAGTATGCCGGAGAAGGGAGAAGTCAACTTTTTATGTGGTAACGCCTGTGTTTTACCAGACAATTTGTTTTGGTTATTGTATCACGGAACAGAGTAAATTCGCTATGGAGAGCAGCCTTTACTATTTGTGGATGGTAAATATAGGAAATGCATTGGAAAATATCAGAAAAGTCACACTGTTAAAGCGGATGGTCGAGAGGCTGAATAATATGTGGATGTATGATACGATGACCGGACTTTATAACAGGGGTGGTTTTTATCATCTGGCTGTAAAATATCTGGCAGAGTTAAAGAAGCAAAACGCTTTGACCTTTATGGTATTTTTGGATTTAGATGGATTAAAGCAGATTAATGATACGTTAGGACATAATGAGGGTGATGCCTATATACATGCAATGGCAGAAATTCTGCAGAAAGAGCGGAAAGAAACAGATATTGCAATGCGGTATGGCGGGGATGAATTTGTTGTCTTTGGCAAGTGTGATGATGAAGATGAGATTCATGCATGGATAGGGAAAATAGAAGCGGATATGAAAAAGTATTCGTTCGGAGAAGGGAAAGCTTTAGAAGCAAGTATTGGTCTTAGTTTTGCACCGGCGGGGGAAATTGAAAATTTGCAGGATTTGACTTCGCAGGCAGATGAGAAGATGTATGAACTGAAGCATAGAAGAAAAAATCGTAAGAAATAAGAAAAAGCTGATGGTTGATATTTTAATGGGAATAAAGGAGTTAGCAGAACGGTAGAAGAAAGGAGAGAAGCGGCATGGAACAGATTTTTAACCCGTATTTACCTTTAACGGAATATATTCCGGATGGAGAGCCACATGTATTTGGAAACCGGATCTATATTTATGGTTCTCATGACAGAGCAGGCGGTGAGGCGTATTGTGAAGATCATTATCAGGTCTGGTCTGCACCGGTTACGGATTTAAAAGATTGGCGAAGAGAGGGAGTCAGCTACCGGAGAAATCAGGATCCGTCAAATGCGGAGGATAAGATGCAGCTTTGGGCACCGGATGTCACCTGCGGACCGGATGGAAGGTACTATATGTACTACTGCCTCAGTTTTTATCCGGAGATTGGTGTGGCAGTGAGTGACAGACCGGAGGGACCTTTTGAATTTTACGGGCATGTGCATTATCCGGCGCATATTTTGGGTGGGAAAATATTACAGGAAGGTATGGTGTTTGATCCCGCTGTCCTGACAGATGAAGACGGGCGAGTGTATTTATATTATGGATTTGCTCCTGCTGAAGAAAAGGAGATGATCCTGCCGGAGTTTACGGAAGAGGAACTTGCGGCGATGCCTGCAGACGAGCGGGAACGAATTCGCGGATATATGGAAGCAGAATTTGGAGAAAATTCCATGGTGGTTGAGCTGGAGCAGGATATGGTTACAACAAAGGAGGAACCGCGGATTTTGATTCCGGGTGGTCATCATACAGCTGGAACCGGCTTTGAGGGACATGGATTCTTTGAGGCATCTTCTATCCGGAAAATTAAGGGAAAATATTATTTCGTCTATTCTAGTCATAAAAGTCATGAACTCTGCTATGCGGTAAGTGATTTCCCGGATAGGGATTTTATATATGGTGGAACCATTGTTTCGAATGGAGATATTGGTCTAAACGGAAGAGAGACACCGGTATATCCTCTGGGAAATAATCATGGCGGATTGGTTCAGATGGGAGAAGAATATTACATTTTCTATCACAGACAGACCAATGCCACGGAATTTTCCAGACAGGGCTGTGCAGAGAAGATAGAGATTTTGGAAGATGGCAGTATCAGGCAGGTTGAGATTACAAGCTGTGGATTAAATGGAGGTCCACTTTTGGCAAGTGGCAGTTATCCTGCTGCGATTGCCTGCCACCTGACGGATCCTACCGTAAAAAATAAGATTGATTATAATGATCCGGTTATGAATGATCAGATCCGGGTGACAGAACAGAGGAATGAATCTTTTATTACAGAGATAAAGGATAAAGCTGCGGTGGGTTATAAATATTTTGCATTTAAGAATGTCTCTGAGATTGCTTTGGAAATCAGGGGGCAGTTTCAGGGGAAGGTTGTTGTTTCCAACGATGAGAAAGGGAAAGATGTCACAGGAGAGACTTTCCTTGCGTTGGATAATGATATGTGGCAGATGAAACATGTGAAGGTTTCTTTTTCAGACGGAGTTCATGCGTTATATTTTCGTTTTTATGGGGAAGGGAATCTGGAGATGAAACGGTTTTCATTTTTATGAGACAGGAGGCGAACTATGATAAAGGCAGTGATTTTTGATTTAGACGGAGTAATCTGTTTCACAGACCAGTACCACTATAAAGCGTGGAAAGAACTGGCAGACAGTATCGGTGTTTATTTTGATGAAGAGATTAATAACCGCTTACGAGGGGTGAGCAGGATGGCTTCTTTGGAGATTATCCTAGAGCGTTCCCCCAAAAAATATACGGAACAGGAAAAAGAGGAATTAGCGGCAAAGAAGAATGAAAGATATGTAGAATTTTTAGATGAAATGGGACCAAAGGATTTATCCGGTGAGGTGCAGGATACCCTGCATGTTTTAAGGGAAAAAGGTCTGAAGCTTGCCATAGGCTCCAGCAGTAAAAATACGAAAAAAATTTTAGAAAAAATCGGTCTGAAAGAGTTTTTTGATGCAGTGTCTGATGGCACGAATATCACACGTTCCAAACCGGATCCGGAGGTTTTTATTAAGGCGGCAGAAATGCTGGGGGTAAAACCGGAGGAAGCACTCGTGGTGGAGGATGCAAAAGCGGGAATTGATGCAGCATGTAAGGGTGGCTTTGTATCAGCGGGACTTGGGGAAGCTGCAGAGCATCCTGCAGTGGATCATCCGCTGTCATCGTTTGCGGGATTAGTGGATGTCCTGTCTGTTTGAGTATCTTTGAAATGAATGGAAATATTTATGGAAAAGCGTT
>JAFVAA010000058.1 GCA_017476305.1 Lachnospiraceae bacterium | reverse complement strand
TCCTCCTGCCTGACCAAGCTTCCCTATCGAAGTATTTTTATATTCCTTGGAATAAAAAACCGAGAAATTATCCGTTAAGACAGACATCTTTTCTGTCATCAGAGAAAAAATATCTTCCTCTCCCTTCAAAAGAAAGCTATGATCTGCCACCTTAAAATTCAGGTCATATAAGATCCTCGTCAGGCGTTCCTCCTCCTCCTTATCCCGTACCAAAATCATGTTCCCAGCGGAAAATGCTTTCAAAGGATCCACCCTGTATTCCCCATACAGGAACAAAATAGAAGCACTTACATAGCATTTCGTCTTCGACTTCACGATGTCTAAATAGAGCTGTGCCTCCAAAGGCTCTACTACATAACTCTCCCTGATCTTCTCAGGAACCGATACCGCAATAGATTTTTTGATCACAGGCAGGACCTTTTCAATAAAATCATCCCTGTTCTCCCCACGAAATTCCAGCTCCCTTCCCGTCTCATGAAACAAGGTGGAATAAAACGGCAAAATATTCCCGATAAAATCCTTATCCGGCAAATAAACAGTTCCCGCAAAGAACAAAATACTCCCGTCCTCTGTCAGGGAATATAACCGCTCCTCATTGTCATCCGTTAGATACAAAACATCATTTTCCAATGCAATATTCATTCTGAGCTTAGGGTTCTCCCAAAGGATCCGTACATTTTCAAAGCTTTTCCCATAAAGCTTCAAAGAACACTCCGATCCCGTCAAAAGCTTTAAAAGCTTATACAGCATTCCCTTTGATAAAATAAGGTCCTGCCTGTTAAAAAGATTCGAATAGTAAGTTTTCCCCAAGGTCTTCTGCACCTCATAGATCTCCGTCATATAATCAAGAACTCCACCCGACTGCTCATCAAATTCACATTCGCCACGAATGAAACAGAACTCCTTTCCAAGTCTTATCGTCTGTCCGTAGTAATAATCATGGATAAACTTTTTGGTATTAGAAATTTTATACATTTTACCCTGTCCGGCATAAAAGCTCACATAAGCCTTTGCCTCCTGATCCTTCATGAACTCCGGAATCTGAAAGCAGGGCTCCAGATGGTAATAGCTGGGCGTCAGCTGTCTGTACTCCAGCTTTCTGAAATACTCCACGATCTGATATGCCGTCTTTTCCTCCGGTTATTCGGTCTCCTCCTGTGTCTTTCGTTTTTGATAATCCGAAATAAATAAAAGGGCTGCGATCACATGTTTGCATGCACCGGAATATTTCACATAGGCAGGGCAGTTACAGGTATAATGGATCTCTCCATCTTCCTCCTCGATCGTCACCACGTACTGGCTTCCTCCCTTTACCAAAGCACGATACTGTCCGCTCGACCCGTTCCATGTCATTCTCGAAACCGCATGTGCCGCATAGTACCTCATTCCCCGGTAAAATACCGTTTCCGAAGATGCTAACTGTCTGATCTGTTCACGAGTAATATACTTCATATCATCACGTCCCCCCTAAGTTACAAAAGATGAAACCTGTCTGCTGCTGACTGCAATCTTCGTCCCATCGGAAATTCATATAACTCCTCCCTGCTAAGTCCTTTCAGTTTTAAGACCATGGCAAAGTATACAGCTACCGCCACGGCAACAGACGGAAGGATTGCAATATATATCTTATGTGTCAGGAAAAAGAACCCCTGATACACCAAAAATGCAAAAATCCCCATCACAAAGGAGGACAGAAAAGGTACGCAAAAGCTCTTTACCACTTCCTGCCGCTTTCCTATGCACTTTCTGACCGATCTTCCGTTCAGCCAGCACACGAGGAGCGGATATGTTACATTTCCCGCTACGAGCGAATATACACCCAGAGATGTAAATTTCAACAAAAGGAATACCAAAATCACATGTACGATCAATGATACCAGAGAATGAACTACCGGAAGATTCATCCGGTCCAGACTCTGCAAAGCGCCACTCGTCACAGTAGATAATGCGTAAAAGATCACGCAGACGGATCCGGTCATCAGCATGATTCAGCCCGTTCTGTAGTCTGCACCCGGAAACAAAAGCCGGATGATCGGAAAAGCCAGAACAGAAAGTCCCATCGCTGATGGAAATGCTATAATCATATTGAATTTTACGGCAATCCCGATCTTTTCCCTGACATCCTTCATATCCCGCTGCATATAAGAAGCCACAAGCCCCGGGATCATGGAGGATGCGATTGCCGTAGAAACTGCAATCGGAACGCTCACAAGTACACGATATTTCGTACTGTAAATTCCTAAAAGTGTACTGATATTTTCCACATGCTTTGCTTTCATCACGCCATTGAACAGTGTCACATCGATGATTCCGCTCAGCTGATACACCGTCTGACTTAAAATGATCGGAATCACTGTGGCAAGAATCAGTCCATAGGTCGCCTTTAAGGACCTCTTTACCGAGACCCTGTCCCTTCGCATCTGCTTTCGCATGATCGGCCGATACAAAAGGTAGATAAGAAATAAAATTACCAAAGCGGTAAGGGCACCAAATAAGGTCCCCATCGTCCCGCCTGCTGCTCCCCATGCAGCCTGCCTTTCCTCTCCCTTGTGCCCTCTCATCAGC
Source organism: Lachnospiraceae bacterium (assembly GCA_017476305.1). Lineage (GTDB taxonomy): Bacteria > Bacillota > Clostridia > Lachnospirales > Lachnospiraceae > Butyribacter. The sequence continues at coordinate 1,853 of JAFVAA010000058.1, read as the reverse complement.
ACCCATGCTGCAGCCACGCTGACCACAGCATTCACGATCTGTTCCAAAATCTGGGAAACTGCTGTCGGCATCATGGTCTTCCGCCCCTGAAAGAGCCCCCGGAACACTCCCATAATTGCCACCACAAATATCGTGGGTGCCAGAATCCTAAGAGGAATCGCAATCCCATGATATTCTGAAAAGAATTTTTCCTCTAAAAAATCAGCCCCAAAATAGACAAAAAGTGCTGCCAGCCCCCCTGTAAACAATGAAAACACAAAAGAGCAGTTGAAAATATGATAAGCACTCCTGTATTCTCCTCCCGCGCACTTTGCAGATACCATTTTTGACACTGCCATTGGCATTCCATAAGACGAAATAATAAGTAAAATATTATAAATTTCAAACGCAGCAGAATAGATTCCATTTCCCTCATCCTGCATAATATTCGCCATAGGAATCCGGTAGATCATTCCTATCATTCGAACCAAAATGGACGCCAGTGCCAAAACACTTCCCTGCTTTAAAAATCCACTAGCCTTTGATCTTGCTGACTCTGCCATTTTTTCCTCCATTACGTTCCTTCAAAATACTTTAAAATCCCAGATTCTTTTCCATTTATGTATCTCTCGTAATCCCCAGATCCTGTAAAATCTTTTCCTGCTTTCTCTCCATGATGATTCTTTCCTCATCCTCCATATGGTCATATCCCATGAGATGAAGCATGCTGTGTGCCGTCAAAAAGGCAATTTCTCTTTCCAGCGTATGTCCATATTCCTCTGCCTGCTCCTTTGCCCTTTCTATGGATATCACGATATCCCCCAGCAAAAATTCTTCTGTTTCCAGATTGAAATACATGCTTTTTATCTCTTCATCCGCAAACCTCGAAAAGTCTCCCGGAACCTCGAACTCTGCCATCGGAAAGGAAAGCACGTCCGTCGGGACATCAAGCTGCCTGTACTCCTGATTGATCTGTCGGATTTCCTCATTCGTGGTCAATGTCAGATTCACCTCACATTCAAAAGGACACTTCTCACTTTGCAGAGTCTTTTCCATCACCTGCCGGATCAACGTCTCATAATCAAACGCAATCGGTTCCTCTGTATTATTTTCAAAAAATATCGTCATAATAACACTCCATTTCTATCTAAGGAACTGTAGGTCATAATCATTTTGATACCTATAAGCTTCCTAAATTTTGGATAAAATACTCCTTTAGCTTTTTAATTTCCTCATCAGAAAGATCCACCTCACTTAGATTTCCCTTAGAAATTCTCTTTTGAAAAATATTTTCGATCAAATGTTCATCGGAAATCTGTTCTCTCTGTACGTTTTTCATCAAATACTCCTCCGTGGATACAATGCTGTCACTGAGCATGACCACAGCAGCCTCCAGACTCTTTGGCAGCTCATACATCGGGCTGTGCTGCCTGATGACAGGAAGCAGCTCCGAAGGAAAGACTGAATCTCTTGCGATTTTTTCCCCCGCCACAATATAATTTCCGGAAGGAGTGATCCTTCCAATCTCATGGTACATCCCGCCAGCTCTCGCCAAAGGCTCATTTCCTCCAATAAGCCTCGCCGCCCCTCCGGAAAGCTCGCTGATCTTTCTGGAATGCTCATACAGGGTAGATGAATAGAAACGCAATTTCTTTAAAAGAGGGAAATCCGGCTGTATAATCCTCTGCAAAATCCCAGCATTCTTAGCTTCACGCTTCTTTTCCCTGACAGAAGGCTTTTCTTTTATTCTCTTTTCCCTTACAGGCTTTTCCTTTACAGCCTTCTCTTCTACAGCCTTCTCCTCTGCATGCCTTTCATCAACATGCCTTTTGCCTATCTTCTTTTCATTTCCAATCTCCTCTTTTCCGGTATCT
>JAFVAA010000057.1 GCA_017476305.1 Lachnospiraceae bacterium | reverse complement strand
TTTGCCTGCCATACATCCTTTTCATAATATTCAGATCCCACATGATTTAACAGAATGATATGTCCACCCATTAACCCATCGTTTTTATATAATCTTGCGTAAAACGCAGCATCCTTTTCAGAAACAAAATTATCCACGGCCATATTATCTGCATCCGTCAGACTGCTTCCCACGATCTGCTTGACAGCACCATTGTGAATATCTATACAGGGGCGAAATCTCATCTTTTCTCACACTCACTCACTATTTTTTGGTGATCTTCCTTGCCAGCTCAAGATAGGTATCATTCTTTGAAACCTGGTAGGTTCCAGCAGAAATCGATGAACTGTAACCGTTTTTATCCAGCCATTTGTCAAAATCTGCAGCATCCTTGATGATTCCCATATCCTGCAGTTTCTTGCTAACGGCAGTAGACCACTCTCCGGCATTGATTGTAAGCTTCTGTTCCTCAGAGCGTACACTTTTTTCCATTTTCTCTTTTTCCTTTTTCATGTCAATCGCAGCATCATCGGAAGAAGATTGTTTCGAATCAGAAGAAGACCCCGTTTTCTTTTTCTTTTCTGATTTCTTCTCTGAAGTCTTCGTTTCCTTTTCCTCTGTACCCTCCGAGTTTTCAGATGTTCCCTCTTCCGTCTCTTCCTTGTCCTCCACAGAGGCCGCCAGCTCTTCAGCAGACTTTGTATCTCCTCCTGCATTCTCGGAAAGAACAGTTTTTGCATCTCCATTACTCTCATAGATCATTCCAAGCTCCAATGCCCTTTGCTTCGTAAAAGAATCGGATGTCCTTACCACAAAAGAAATCCCTAAAATCAAAGAAGCAAAAATCACACCGATTCCAAATCCCCGAAAAAAAGATTTTCTATCCATATCCTTTTGTCCCTTTCTCTAAAACGAAATCTAAATAACCATTATCGTGCATTATACAGGTCAATCACAAATTTCACCTCGCCCTGCCCCAAAGAAAGCATTTTAGAGATTTCAATCACAGAACGCCCCTTCTTATATAAGTCAATGATCTCATCATTATGATTTTTGGGTTCCTCCTGCTCGGAAAGAGGACGGTAACCAGAATCCGAAAACATTTCCTCTTCTCTTTTTTCCTTCTGCTCCTGCTCTTCTTCCTCTTCAATCCTTTTAATCTCAGCATCAATTACATCAGACGCCGACATGTTCTCTTTTTCTCGTTCTTTCTTTGCTGCAGCACTCTGTTTTGCTAACTCTAATCCTGTTTTCTTCTCTCCTTCCACAGAAGGCTCTTCCTCTGTCACAGAATTTTCTTTTTCCAAATCATCTTTCCCGGAAACCTCTCCCTCAACCTCAGAAGCTGTCGTTTCAGACTTCAAACTCTCTGAAATTTCCGAAAGAAGGTCATCCGTAGCAAAATCGCCCATATGACGCTGCTTTTCTTCCATATCCCTTTGACTTTCTTCTATTTTTTTCTGACTCTCCTCGATTTCTTTCTGGCTTTCCTTAATCTCTTTCTGACTCTCCTTAATTTCTTTCTGCTTACTCTGAATCTCTAATGCTTCCATTTCGATATCCTGTTTCATCTGATCCAAAGTTTCCTCCTTTTCAATCAGCTTTTGGAACTCTTTTTCGGTATCATCCTTCAAACTGGCTCTGATCGTATCGACCTCTTCCACTGTCTTTTGGATTTCTGCCTGCTTCTCATTCATCCTGTCATACAAAAAAACCACTTCTCCATGATTTTTCTCAATTTTATCCAAAACCTGATCTGAATATTCATTCATGCCCATGATTTTTTCATTTGACAGCTTGCTGAGTTTGTCATCTATTTCATTATAAACATCCTCTGCCTTTTCCCTCAGCTTATCAATCTTTTCCATCCACTCCTTTTCCGGAAAATCTGAATATTCCATAAATTCAACCCGTTCCTTTAGTGTTTCTGTCCCCTTATTCTTTTCTGACAAACGAACACTATAGACAACTGCAAGAACTCCTACCAGAAGCATTGCAATTTCCAATACTATCATTTTTCTTTTCCTCCATTAAAAAAGTTATTATCAAAAAGCAAGACTAAATCCTCATATCAAAATGAGGATTTTCCATTCCTTTGCTCACTCCCGTGGAATTCTTTTCTTCGGAGCCCTTTTCTTCTTTCTTATCAGAAGATGCAGACTTCTTTTTCTTTTTCTGGCGTTTTCTTTTCTCCTCTTCATTTTTCAGTTCTTCGTTCTCAGCTTCTCTGCGCCTGATCGTCTTTTCCTGATTCTGCTGTACCATATCCTGAAATTCCGTAAACATCTGCTGGTTTTCCTGGTTCAGCCGGTTGATCTCATTTACCTGTATCTGAGATGCTTCCTGAGATTTTGGCGGCATTGTTACATAATCAATCGTTAAAGACATATGCATTCCTCCATTCTCAGGTATCAGGTCTATGACAGGAAACCTGATGCCTGTTCTACAAAAATTCTGTCCTTCCGGGAAAAAGCTTTAAATTCCCTTAATCCTGATCTCTGCCCCTTCTCTGACAAAGGTACTGTGCTGTACCTCACTATGAAGATATTTCGATACATTGGAAATCGTAACCTTCACACCAGTGTAAGCAGTATCATGGACAATGATCTTTCCGACGCTCTTTGATTCCTGCATCTTTTCTTCAATCTCATCATATTCCTCGGTCATACTTTCAATTTCCGCATCAATTTCCTTCAATCTTTCTGAGTTCTGTTTCAAGGACTCTAATTTTTCAGGCTCCAAAGAACCCTTTAGCTTATATCGTTTCTTTAACGTTTCTACCGTCTGTAAAATAATCTCCTTTTCTTCACTCATTTCCTCGGTTTTCCGTTCAATCTCATGATAACGGTCTAAGAGCTCCGGATCAAATCCAACCTCAATATCCGTAGTTGTCCCCATCGTTGAACCGGCTATCTTTGTCTCCACCTTTTGTGTGGAACGAATCGAGCCTCCGGCTATCATCCCTCTTTTCCCGTTCACTACAATGCTGTCCTTCGCCACTACGGTGCTATGCATGATCGCATCCGTAATCACCTTGCCACCTGCAGTAACATTTGAACTTTCTATGAAATTAGAGATGATATCTCCCTCCGCTTTCATCACGCCGCGTTCTTTTCCCTGAATCCCACGATTAAGAACGATCTTTCCACCGGAAATCAGCGTAGCTCCCTCGACAGCACCACTGACATGGATGTCGCCGCTTGCTTTTACAGTATAGCCGGTAAGCACATTTCCCTTTATCTTTACACTTCCATCATACTCTATATCCCCGGTAGATGGCCCCACATCTGCCGGAACCTCATAGCAGTCTGAGACAAATACCGTATCGGCAACTAAAGTAACATTTCCGGAAACATCAGAATACATCTCCAGTTCATCCTCGGATAAATGTATATTTTTCCCATGTTTTAATTTTTTATCAGTTACTTTTTTGGGTTTGATATCTGCTCCTGTAACATCCTTCCCGGCTTTTCCAAAGTCTGCATGCACTAAGGTTGCTAAGAGCTGCCCTTCATGGACAGCCTCAATCATGTCCAATTTATGAAAATCCACCTGACCGTTTTCACCAACCGTCGGTTTATTCGTTTTTTCCACATTAAAATGATAGGTAATCTCTGCATCCTTTCCATGAACCGGCAGAGTTGCCTTTGCCACTAAAATATCCATACAATATAATCTTGCCTTTAGCATGATCTCTATATTTTTATCAATCACGCCATAGACCACATTTTGCTGTTGCAAAAGCATTTTGACATCCTGAAAAGTCAGTCTCGCCCCTTTGCTCGAATTGGGATACAGCCGAATCTTTGCATACAATCGTTTTGGATCAATCGTAATCACCACCGTCTCTTTTTCAGGAATAATATCCTTCTTCGTGATTCGTACCATTGCATTGACTTCTTTGGAAGCAGCATCTACAAAATTCTTGATATCTGCCAGGTCTACATTGTCAAAGCGTTTTAAATCCAAATAATTCATAACATCTTCAATCTTAACGGGATCTCCACCATCCGTTGCCGGATATGACTTCAAATATACTCCATCTTCTTTATGAATCAACTGAAAAAATGCATTTCTTTTCATGATATCCCTCACTTCCTTTAACGTATAGGAAATCTCGTATCATATCATACATTTCCTAAACCAAACAAAGGCACATCTGTACCAATCTTTTCGCGCATCTTCTTTAACGCCTTTGTATGAAGCTGTGAAACTCTGGACTCTGAAACCTCTAACACCCGGCTGATTTCCTTTAATGTCAATTCCTCAAAATAATAGAAAGAAATCACCTGCTGTTCCTTTTCCGTCAGGGAGCTGATGGCTTCTGCCAACATCTTCTTTAACTCCTGTCTTTCCACGACCATTTCCGGCTGTTCAAATCTGGGAGTATTTCCAAGCTCCGCTTTTACTTCACTTCCCTGTTCCAAATATTCATCCAGGGAAACCAGATTCGCAATCTGCGTCTGATTCAAAAGCTCATCCAGTTCATCTAAAGAAACCTCTAAATTCTCAGCCAACTCCTCATTTGTAGCAGGTCTCCCAAGCTCTGCTTCCAATGCTTTAGAGGCTTGTTCCAGTTTCTTCTGCTTTTGACGCAGGGTTCTTGGAATCCAGTCCATCTTTCTGATCTGATCTAAAATGGAACCACGAATCCGGAGACTCGCATACGTTTCAAACTTAACACCCTTTGTCAGTTCAAACTTATCAATCGCATCAATGAGACCAAAAATCCCATACCCGACCAAATCATCAAACTCCACCGTATATCCCAGATACATCCCCAAACGTCCTGCCACAATCTTCACAAGTCCTGCATAGGCTACAATGAGTTTTTCACGAAGCTCCGGTGTTCGTTCTGTTTCATATCGATTCCATAATTCCAACTTTTCCTTTTCGCTTAATTCACCCATTCAAAACATCCCTTCCGAATTATTCATTATTTCCGCCCAGTTCAGCAGCTGCAGCAGTATTCCCCTGATCTTCCTTTTTTGTCTCTGAAATCTTAATACTTCTCTCCGATCCATCATGACGCTTCACGAACATATTTCCTCCAATCACCTTTTGAATGATTACCTTTGCAATCTGCCCGATAATATTGAAAATAATCAGAGTGGCCAGCACTAACTCCAAACTATACACCGTATCCATATCATTGATGATGGTAATGATACAGACAATCGCACCGGCAAGCAATGTAATGACCTTTGGTATAAATTCTAGTTTCATACTAACACCCCATACATTAAATTGTTTTCACAGGTTTTCCTACTGCTTTGATCAAAAAATTACCATTTTCAGGATAAAACTCCACCGTACGTCCGTAATTCAAACCGGTATCCTCTGCTAAAATAGGAATCCCTAAAGCCTTTAACTTTGCCTTTACCGCTTCAACATTCTGTGCACCCACATGAAGCATACTGCTGTTTCCTGAAAATGCGAACATCTGCGCGCCTCCGGCGATCTTTGCAGTAAGCCCCCTCCGGTTAGCTCCCTCCTTCACCATCATATCAATCATCAGATCAATGCCCGTATCAGCAAACTTTGCCTTATTCTGATTCTGTCTGATTCTGGTACT
>JAFVAA010000677.1 GCA_017476305.1 Lachnospiraceae bacterium | reverse complement strand
ATGCTATTCCCCAGAGCGTATCACCACTTTTTACTGTGTAAGTCTGAGGAAAACCTGAGTTTTTTTTCTTTGCCGGAGTTTTCCTATCTTTCAGCTTGCTTTTTCCCTTCTTTCCCGAATTTGATGATGATTTTTTCTTTTTTTTTGGTATATATTTCACCACCGCATCCCTGTCTACCTTGAAAGTGAGACGGAATCTGACATTTCCTCTTGCACCATGATTTGTCATTTCTGCACTAGCAATGGATACATCATTTTCATAACCAACCTCCCCAAGATTCAGTTTGCATATCTTCTTTTCCCTCTGCCATTTGTTAATCAGGTTCCGGCAATCGTCCGGATCTTTCCACAGCTTTGGATTGATACCCGGCATATGTTTCAGGTCTTCTCCGAACATATCACATTCAAAACTGATTTCTCTGACTTCTACTCCGGATGGTATATCAACAGCACCTTTCCCAATAATTTTATACTGGTAATAGGTGCTGCTGTTTGAAAATGTGACCTCGGAGGGAAGAGGCTGGAACACGACTTTTTTCCCGCCACATGATAATGTAAATGCCATTTAACCCTCACTTTCTGCCGGCATATTACGAAATACCGGCTCGATCCTTGTAGCAATGTTCCCTGCTACTTCGTCAGCGATTGTATTCATTTCTGCCCTGATCGCATCCAACACGTTACCTTCAGAACCTTCAACTGTAAAAGAAGGATTCAGCGTAACGCTGATAGTAATGTTCGGTGCTGCTCCTGTTGCCATAATCGGCTGAGCGTACGCAACATTCGGCTCTGAAAAGCTCGTATTTCCTTCATCTTCGCTGTTTTCATCATTCAGGTATATTTTGCTGCCCAAAGCCCGAACTGCCCTATTTGCCCCAGATATGAAGCCTCCGGCTGCATTTTTAGCAACACCTAAAGTATCTCCTGCCTGTTCCCACAATGAAAGAGCCCTGCTCCTTCGTGCCGGATTTGTTGGTATCACATACTCGCCATAACCTTCCTCTGCAAGCCACGATAATTGTGGTCCCCCGGACACATAACCTCCATTTGCATGCTTGGAAGTCTGCTGATTTGCCAGAGGTGCGTTTGGTCTAACAGTTGGAATCTGAAAATTAAATAATGAACTACTTGGTGGTGTCACCTGATAATTCGGACTTATGGTGACACTAGGCGTGATTGGACTTGATGCTGCACTATTAACGCTATTTTCCATAGCCGATCTGATAATACCAGAACCATTCGTAATCGCTCCGGAAGCACTTGTATTGAATTGCCCTCCCGTACTGGTACCGGCAGCCGACATTTGAGCCATAGCCTGATCATGAAGACTGCTGATAGCACTCTCAACATTTCCATTTTTATCCAAGGAATACTGTCCGGAATCTTCCAATAGCCATTTCACTTTTAACCTTGCCTCTTGTGGTTCCATTCCTTGCAACATAGAGGCTATCGTTTCCGCATTTTGTTTCGCCTGCTCCTGCAGTTCAGCAGCATTTCCTTCAAACATCTCCATATTTACTAATTTGGTAGGACTTACATTTTGATATAGTTCCTCTGCTGTTGGTATACTATCCTGATATGCCTTTACAATATTTTCTCTGCTTTCCTTTGTAACAGATTCTGCTGTGGAGCGTATTAACTCAACTAAATTATCTACCGTACTTGGATCGGAGAGTTGATCTAAGCCAAACCACTTATTAATATCTTCAGCGGACCAATCTGCAGCTTGAATGCCGGTACGATCTGATAATACAAAAGCCTCCTGTAATGCAGTAGATAATTTTTCCTGTGTTGTTCCTGTTAAATCAGGAAGTATCCCATCCAATTCATTCTTATAGGATTCTGATATCACATCAAGCTGAAAATTCACATTCCGCATATTCATTCCGCCAATCTGGCTATTGTATTTATCAACAATATCCTTATACATCTTTTCATACTCTCCATCTTTTAAATTAGGTTTGGAAAGTTCAAGATTGGTCAGACTTGTTTGCAATGCCTCTGAATATGTACTCTGCATTTCAGAAGTATTAGCTGCAAGCTGTTCCTGCAAATTTTTAAAGGATGATGGATCAATTTTTCCACCACCAAATTCAATCTTCAAAGATTCCAGAGAAGCCTGCTCCTGTGCTCCTGTGACTTTTTCACTAATATTTGCAATTTTTTCCTGTAATTTTGCGATTGCTTTTTCTTCTTTTGCACTAATCACACCGTCTTCTAAGGCTTTTTCCACTTTTTTCGATAACTTCTTGGTGAGTTTGGACATACTTCCTTCCATACTACCATATGCATCATCAATCTTTGAAAGGATATCCTTCCCACCCTTCTTCCCCATAATAAGATTTACAGATGCAGTTGCCTCAAAATGCTTATTCTCCAAATACTCCTGTGCACTTGATACATAATCATCTATGACCTGCTTATAGCTGTCTTTTTCCAAATCATCCAGTTTTATACCTGAATCTCTATTTTGTTCTGCTTTCCAATTTGCCTTTTCCAGAGAAGACATACTACTTTCTAATTTTGATAAAGAAGCTGTAGTATCATCTGCGGCTTTTGAATAGGTTTCCATCTTCTTTGCATGTTTTGCAAACACAATATCGTCAGCCACTTTCTTCACCTCTTTTAAGGATAAGGAAATATCCCCGAAATGTTCTGTGAGATTTTCTGCTTTAATCTCCATCATTTCCGCTGCCTTTTCTTCTTTGCTTAGATTTGTGTTTTTCAGCACTTTTTCCAACTCGCCACTTTTTGTTTTGATTTTATCAAGTTCCATACCAGTCAGTTCATACGCTGTCTGTTCGATCTCTGCAGTCTTCTTGGCTGCCTTCGCCCGTTCCTCATATGTCATGCATCAAATTAACTTTCCCTCCGACCGCAGTTTTACAGCAAATTAAATTCGGAAATATAAATATCTGTATATCTGTATGTGCTGTTTCTTACGGCACATTATTTTCTTGTATATATCCATGTTTTTTAGTATCAT
>JAFVAA010000676.1 GCA_017476305.1 Lachnospiraceae bacterium | reverse complement strand
TTCTGTTCTAAGACAAAAGTGTAGAAGGGGGAGTGCTTAAAAATATGAGAGTGCTTTTTTACAACTGGGATCCCATTGACGGACCGGCGGGTGGCGGAGTGACAGGCTATTTAAAGGAGTTATTCCGTTCTGCGCTTACGTCATATCCTAAATTGGAAATATGGTTTCTAAATTCCGGTCGCTCCTATGATGAAAAAGACGAGTCTTACATACGGAAACGTAAAAATATTTTTGGAAAACGGATTCATGCTTATGAGGTAGTAAATTCGCCGGTGCTGGCACCCGGGAGACAATCTCCGGTGAATGTAAGTGTGTACTTAGAGGATAGGGTGCTTGAAAATATTATAGGTGATTTTATAGAAGAGAACGGTGTCTTTGATGTGGTACATTTTCATAATACAGAAGGCATTTCTCTTGGAGTATTGAAGTTAAAGGAGAAATTTCCAAAGACGAAGTGGCTGCTGACACTTCACAATTATTATCCATTCTGTCCACAGGTAAATCTGTGGAGCCATGGGGAGAGAAACTGTGCCGGAGATGACCCTTCAGATTGTGTGGGATGCTTTGTTACAGAAAACATGGATTTGGCTCGTTTTCGTTTTGCGCATCTGGATATACCGGAACTTAAAAATATTTTTTACAATTATTCCGCTACGCACCCGGATAAGGCAGAGGCAAAGCATTATGAGCAATATCGGAAAGAAACACTTTTCGTTATGAACAGTTGCTTTGATGAGGTTCTTTGCGTATCAAAAAGAACGAAGGAAGTGGCAGAGCGTGCAGGTATCCGAAAGAATATATTACGCCTCTCCTACGCAGGGTCTGCAGTAGCAGGAAGGCAAAGAGGCTATAAAGGAAATGGAAATACAGAGGCTCTGCACATCATATATTTGGGATATGCATTCAAGGAGAAAGGGTTTGATTTTTTTCTGAGGGCAGTGGACAGTATACCGAAAAAGATGGCAGAGAAATTGTTTGTTACCGTAGTAGCCAGAGCAAATGAGGAAACTTGCAGACGGGCAGAAGAGATACTGAATATACCAGGGAGATATGAAGGTTCTATTTATCTGAATGGCTATGAAGATGAGGATGAGCTTGAGAAGATACTCTCTGCGCAGGATTTGGGAATCATACCTGTGCTGTGGGAGGATAATCTGCCCAGGGTAGCTATGGAACAGTTTGCTGCGGGGATTCCTTTACTTACCAGTGATCTGGGTGGAGCAAAGGAGTTGGGGGGTGATAATCCTGATTTTGTGTTTCGTGCCGGAGATATTGAGGATTTTATAGAGAAACTTAGGAATATCATGGAGCATAGGGAATTACTTGGAAAGTACTTTGAACAGGCGATTAAGCTTAAGACCATGGATGAGCATCTGAAGGAACTGATGGAAATATATGAGGGAGAAACTATCATGCCGATTGAGATTTCATGATTTAGAATGGTTTCGATCGGCTGATCAAGATTGCAAAGCAATCTTGACAAAACATATTATACAAGGAGAACGACTATGAACCCGAAGGTAACGGTAGTGATCCCATCCCTGAATGTAAAAGACTATATAGGAGAATGCCTTGACAGTGTAACAGGACAGACATTACAGGAGATAGAAATTTTTGTGGTGGATGCATATTCCACGGATGGAACAAGGAAAATCATAGATGAGTATGGTAAAAAGGATAATCGAATTACGCTTTTGGATGATAGAGAAAAGAGCACGGGATATTCCAAAAACCTTGGAATTGATCGTGCATCTGCACCATACTATGCCATTGTGGAGTCGGATGACTATATTGAACCGGATATGCTGGAAAAGCTTTATGTAAAGGCAGAAGAGGACGGAGCGGATATCGTAAAATGTGGGTTTGACACTTTTGTGGGAGATGGAGAGAAACGTTTCTTTTTTCCTAAGAGCGTGGCTGACTCTGTAGGGGATTATGAAAGAACGATAAAGCCTTCGGAAGAGATTAGGGCATTTCGGTTTACCATGTATGAATGGCTTGGACTTTACCGTACATCTTTTCTGCGGGAAAGGAATATACGGCATAACGAATCAAAAGGAGCCGCATTTCAGGATATCGGTTTTTGGTTTTTGAGCATGGCAAGGGCAGAGAAGATTTTACTGATCAGGGATATAGGTTATCATTATCGGTT
>JAFVAA010000675.1 GCA_017476305.1 Lachnospiraceae bacterium | reverse complement strand
TATCTATCAGAAGAGATTCTTCGTAACTTCTGAATGACCAAAAAGCAGGGCGAGTTTATAAGAATTGATAAAAATTTAGATTTCATAGATAAATTTATGCGAAAAGAGGAATGTGAAATGGGATACATAGGAAATCATTTATCTGCTTCCAAAGGTTTTTTGGCTATGGGGAAGCAGATTACGAAGCTGGGTGGAAATACCTTTGCTTTCTTTACCAGAAATCCGAGAGGTGGAAAGGCAAAGGAAATCGATGAAAAGGATGTCGAAGAATTTTTAGCATATAAGGAAGAAAAACGGATTGGAGCCTTGGTCGCACATGCACCGTACACGATGAATCTCTGTGCTGCGAAGCCGGATATCCGGAGCTTTTCAAAGGAAATGTTTTTGGACGATATGAGGAGAATGGAGTTTCTGCCCGGAAATTTCTATAATTTTCATCCGGGCTCTCATGTAGGGCAGGGAACAGAGGCAGGGATTTCCATGATTGCAGAAGCACTAAATGAGGCACTTCCTTTAGCGGAGCATACTACGGTTCTTTTAGAGACCATGGCGGGAAAGGGAAGCGAGGTAGGCAGGAGCTTTGAGGAGCTAAGGCAGATTATGGATTTGGTGGAATGCAGGGACAGGCTTGGCGTCTGCTTTGACACCTGTCATACGTGGGATGCCGGGTATGATTTGGTGGGGAATCTGGATGAGGTACTGAAAGCGTTTGATGAAATCATTGGCCTGGACCGGTTAAAGGCAGTTCATCTAAATGACAGCATGAATGAAAAAGCCTCCCATAAGGACAGACATGAGAAGCTGGGACAGGGAAGGATTGGTGCGGACGCTTTGAAGGCAGTGGTATGCCACCCGGCTTTGGATGGAAGACCTTTTATTTTAGAGACACCAAATGAGGATGAAGGTTATGCGAAGGAAATTGCTCTGGTAAAGGGATGGATGGAGCAGGAATAAGGAATTTTCTCTGGAGAAAAAAAATTTGCTATAAATTTTATATTTCTATTGCATGTTCTGGAGTTTTCTGATAAAATTATATATAGTGTGATATTTTGTCGTTGCTGTGTCCGGGACGGGTATGATGGTGATAGACGTGGATAGTAATAATATCATCTTTGCTGTTGTATAAAATAATTTATTAGTTGCCTATATTCCTATAGGAGTATAGGTTAAAGAGTGCGAATCTTATATATTGATAATATATATTGCACGAAAGAAATATATTTTCATATATTGGAATTTATGGAACGATGGAATCTTAAGGATGTTGGTGCATAAAATTAAGAGGAGGCACTTTCTTTATATGAAGGAGTAATCGGATGAAGGAAATTAGTTTGACGTATTATGACACTGATTTAGGGATAGCAAATTATCTCATGCTTTATTTTCGGATGATAGGTGTATTTGTGCACGAACGAATTCTTTCTGATGAGTATGGGTTTGAAAAATATCAGATGTCAGAAAGGGCAGTCGATGCGGATATTATAATCTGGCATTCTGAATTTAGTGGTTTTAATCCGAAGAGGGATAAGAATGAGGATTCTATTTGTATCTGTGAACAAATGGATTATGATGTGGCAGAACAGTTTTTTGATACAGACCGGATTGTCGGATATACAAAGGGAACGAATTTTCTTTTTATCTTGAGAGAAGTGATAAAAAAACTTTTTCAGGATGAGTCTGCGATACATCTTTTAGAATTTTTAGCAGAGGTTTTTGAGAAAAATAAAATTTTGGAAGCTTTCATGGGAAGTCGTTTTAATATCCCGGATTATGACATTTATGAAAAATGCTGTAAGCGGTTTGAGAAGGCCTTTGATGAGATTGGCCATGCGATGGATGAGGATGTTTTAATTGACGAGGATCCGGATTGGCATGCGGCTTTTTCTATGCTGTATTTAGCGTTTGAATGCAATTATGCGATGAAGAGATTAAAGGATGTATTTTATTTTGATGCCAAAAGCATTTTGGAGGCATTAAACGATATTAAGGAAGATAATGGTACCTGGTTGTCTTTGGAGATTTTAATCGGTCAGATTTATGATGATCTGCTGGATAAAAGGGAAAAAGCAAAGGACTACTATATTCTGGCAGCGAAACAGTTGAAAAGCAGCTTTGCATGGTATAAGCTGGGGCTGATTTATAAGCAAAGGGACAGGAATTATACGACGGCACTTTATTGTATGGAAAATGCACTCGCATTAGATCCTATGTATTTTAAAGCAATACGCCATGCGGGAGATTGTAAGCTTTCTTTAGAAGAACCGGAGGAGGCCATAGATTATTATTTAAGTCTGCTTGACCGGTTGGAGCGAAGAAAAGAGATGGGGGTGATGAGGGTTATCGAGGCAGAATACTATTATAAGACTTGTATGCAGATGGGAAGTCTGCGGGAGGTCAGACAGGGAAATCATTTGGGTGGACTTAAATATTACCAAAAGGCAGCAGAATTATAATCGGATTATGTGGAGAGATTTAAAATACAATTCCCAATAGAATTTCAATGTGATTCTGGTTTTATAGAGGAGCTCTATGAGAACTGGCTTCATTCGCTTGACCGGGAAAATTTAGTGAAAAATGTTAATATATTGCGACATTTAACGCATCAGGAGATAAAAGAAAAGGTATAGAGTATTTCTTGGTGCGATAGAAAAAGGGCTAAAGCCCCTCTGAAAATACGTAGCCTGTATTTTTAGGGGGGATTTTTGATTGAAATTCTTAAAAACTACAAATATTTCCTTTTAAATTGCAAAAATGACCTGCTATCTTGCGCTTTTTTCTATATGCTGTATTATAAAACTAAATGTAAGAAGCGTTTTACGCATCATACGCAATGTAATATATGCTATGCATATTGTATATAACATACATTGTATATTGCATATCTAAATAGTTATCATGTGACTATAACGGATGGATTTTCAGGTTATGAAAAAGAAAAAGTACAGAAATGAGGGAAACTATGAAGAAAACTAAAATCTTAAATTATCAGATGGCGAACCGGCTAAAAATTGAAGGTACAGAGGAATTTTCAAATTCCCTATTTGAAGAGCAGTATGAAAGTGCTAAATATTTTTTAAAAAGAATACAGAAAAATAGCAAACGGATTTTACAATCCTCTAGTCCATATAAAAATCAGGCAGAAAAGCTCTGTAATGTGATTCCCTTTTTGGGAGGAAGAGGCACCGGAAAGACATCTGCGATGCTTTCCTTTTCCAATATATTCTGGGAAATAGGGAATTGTATGGGAACGATAGCGTATAATAAAACGAAAAAATGTGGTGAAGCAGCCTCCGACCGGGTAGGATATTTTCTCTTAGATTATATAGATGCTTCGCTTTTGGGGAATAATGAAGGGGTATTGGAAGTCGTCCTAGCGAAGATGTGGGACTACTTTGATAAGGAGACGGGGAAAAATCTATGGAATTCCTGTGATGATAGCAAAGAAAAAATCACAGAAAAGCTAAATGCTTTAAAGTTGGCGTATCAGAATTATAAAAAAATGAATTCAGAAACGAATCTTTCCGGTATCAGACAGCTCAATCAATTGTCGGTCAGTATTAATCTCAGGGATGCTTTTCGGGAATGTGTCGGCTTATATTTGGATTATTTCTTTGGAGAAAAGAATGAGGGATATTTGGTCTTAAGATTAGATGATATAGATATGGCGGGAAAAAATTCTTTTGCCATTTTAGAGCAGCTTCATCAGTTTTTATGTATTCCCAGAATCATCATTTTATTAACGGCAGATCCGAAGAGATTAGAACAAATCTGCCAAAATTACTACCGGGAATTTTATGCCAAGGAAGAAAAAAGCGACATTCCTGTTTTTGATGATACATATGAGGATAGAAGGTACAGGGAAAATTTGCGTGATGGCTTCGTGGATGATTACCTGGAAAAAATTATTCCATCCAATCTAAGGGTAATCATGCCGAATATTTCAACGATGAAATTGCAGATAGCGGAGAAGGATGGAGTGGCAGAGGATAAGCTTCCACCATCAGACAAAATATTACTACAGCTCTATCGAATGGGGATTCCGTTTGATATTGAAAATCGCAAGCATCATTTTTGGGAGGAAAAATCCCTGCGTGCCACGGTAAATCGCCTGTCCTCGCTGATGTCAGCAGGGGAATATGAAAACATGGATGAACATATCATTGAGTGGGTTATGACAGGGATTGAGGAACGCCTGTTAAGAAGGGTAAATACGCGGGACAGGCAGGTTTTAAGACAGATATTAAATTTAGATCTTTATGATTTGAACCAATATCTTATTAAGCTGATTGGAGATGAAATTGTTTCCGTAGTAGGACATGACAGGGGAATTAATACAAAAAAGGCAGAACGATACTCTTATAGAGGGATGGATCTGTATTATAAGCATTCTGCAGAATCCGGATTCCGGTTTGGAGATGTGTTATATGGCTGTCATTTATTCGAGGAACTTTCTGTAGAAAACAGAGAGTTTGTAAATGTTATTTTAGCCTATTACTCTGTGATTTATTTTAACAATGATGAAGCAGGCGACCGAAAAGAAATTTTTGGGGACTCCCTATGGGGAAACTGGATCGAAAAGATGCTGCTGTCACCAGAGGCAGAAATGCTGTATCATATGTATGGAATGGGAAATTTTCCACTGGATAATACCTTGGAAATAGAGCTTATCATTACTAAGAAGGATGTAGAGGCGTGTTTTCCAAAAGGAAAACAGGGAGACGAGGAAAGACAAGAAGGATTAAAAAGGTTGATGAAAAAAATATTGGGAAATCATGCGTATGAAATCATGGCATTTCAGATATGTCTATGCTTTTTTAATTCTAAGCTTATAAATAGTGAAGATGCTTCTTTTTTTGAATTTCGAAATGAGGTACATAATGCGGATCTGAAAAGTGGTGCACCTAAAAATACGAAAAAAGAGGAAGAAGAAATAGAAAAGGAGAAAGAGAAAGAGAAAGAGGGAAGTGATAATAATGAGGGAGAAAATCAAACAGAAGAAAACATAATAAATAGCTATGAGATAAAGATAAAGCCCCGGACAGGAATGAATGCCATATTTGGCTTGGAGAATCCTTTGATGGATACCGATTTTTCAAAAATCATGTTAAAACATTTTAAAAAGGAATTTGAAAGAGGAGTAGAGGAGCAGCTTTTAGAAGTCGTAAATAAATTGCTTTCAGATGATGCGAAAAATCTGGAGAAACAGAAAAAAGCGGATGAGGAGAAAGAAATTTCCCTCTATTTGATTGATGAGATAAATCAGTGGAAGGGTGAAGAAAACGGAAACGAACAAAAGGAAAAACAAAAAACTGAGAATACGGAGGAAAAGAAAAATGTGAAAAAAAGAGAAGCATTTCCTGCCGGAAATATTCAGTTGACCTATAATATCGGGAAAAAACTGGAATTTCCATCCGTGAATTGGGGTACAGATGGAAAAAACATGTATGAGGTGCTCAGCACCCTGTATACTATGATAGGGAATGAATTACAGGTAAGTGAAAACTACTATACTTCAAAGGGTGTGGCGTGTACTTATGCTAAGGACTTTAAGGAATTTCCGGTCGTGAAGATGCTGTCCGGCAAATCGGATAATCCTGATAAATCGGATAATCCATATAAAGAAGCGTTGGAAAAGATATTAGAACAGCTTACGCTCCGTGATGTCCGAAAGGATGAAAAGCGGACAAGCATCTTATGATATGAGATATAAATAGTGGATAACAGCAGGGAGGAACCATGGATAATATACGTGCAGTGATTGGAATCTTATTTGGCAGGGTTTCCGAACAGGATATTTTTACTAAAAAAATACTTTATTCCGATATTCCCCTGTCTAAATTTATGGCTTTGGCCAATTCCTATATTGTCAGATATACGAATGATGAAATCAGTAATTTATATGCCTATTTAAAAACGGAATTAAAGTGGAGACACCATAAGCTTTATCATAAGCCGGATGATGGGAAGCAAAGGGATATCAATGTCTTCGAGGTTCTGCATCTTTTTTCTGATATGGTACTTACACAGGAAAACGGGCAGCCGGTATGCCAGTATCTGCATTTTCTGCGCTGGCATGAAATGACCAAGGAAATCGGAGAGGACAGCCTGGTTACTTCCTATCTGGCATTCAGGGATTCCAGACTGAAAAAAAGGAGGACGGAATTTTACTGGCGGCCGGTCATCGGGCACAATAGCCAGGCTTTAAACCGGATTATGGAAAAGGGACTGGCAGAAAATCATTTTCATCTAAAGGGTTCAGCCCCTTTATTCCATATTTCCTGGATTTGTATGATGAATCTGGTAGCAAGTGACCAGATTGAGGAGGAACTGGGAAAGTATGATGAGCGAAGGCTTCGGAGAAATATAGCATATCAGGGAGGATATACAGAAAATTCCCTTTATACCCTTTGTCTTCGTGCAGCATATATCCGGTTTTATCTATATAGAGAGCTTAGAAATCTTAGTAATGATAAACATCTTTTAGATGCGATTCATACGCCGGCAGACCTGCTTCATGGAATAGACCGGTTACAGGGAGAAATTGTTTTCGAGCAGGAACGAAATCAGAATGAACACGATTATGCGGACAATAATGGGAAAAAATCGCTCCATCATGTGAATGGCATCCTGTACGGAGAAAGGTGGCTGTTATACGAGATGTTTTATCGGAGCAACAGTAAGGATAGCCGCTGTACTTCTGATATGTGCCAGTTGTTTTATTATTATCTCGTGGTCAAAAATATCATACGGGCAGAATTCATCCAGATTAATGATAACATTGGGTTT
>JAFVAA010000674.1 GCA_017476305.1 Lachnospiraceae bacterium | reverse complement strand
GACCTGGCGATGTATACGTTTCAGGCGTCCGGATTGATTTGTACGGTCGGTGCTCTGACACAGTCAAAAAAGGATTACGCACCGCTTATTGTAACTACACTCAGTAAATACATACGTGATCTTTCCAGAACGTATACAGAGTTGAAAAAAGGAAGTGAAGAAACCTGCCGGGCACTGAATCATGCATATCAAAAGTATCAGGATTTAGGAAAAGAGCTGGGGACCAGAGTGAGTAAAATGTCCTCTATTGAAAATATGGAGGGATATCAGGAGATTGAGTTGCCGGGAGAAGCCCTGATCAACTACTATCGTGCAGTAGCAAGCCTTCCGAGCGCCATCCAGAAAGCGTACTTTAGTGCCAACACCCTTATCACGATTCGTCATATCAAGGAGCAGGTCGCACTCGTGTCGGATCTGCTCATCGGCTGCAAGGAATACGCGGGACAGATCAGAGAAATGGCAAGTCCTTTGATTTTAGATGACAGATGTCTGTATACGAATATTTTACAGCAGGCGATTACCTTACAGCGGGCAGGTGAAAAAATTGACAAGGTTTCCAAACTTTTTGACAGCGTGATCGACCGGATCAATCTGGTGGAGAACTTAATGACGGAATTCGGCGGGATTGATTTGGGAATCGATCATGATTTTATGGAGGAATCCTATTATGAACTGATGAATGGAAAAGCCGGCAGTACGGCATCCGGCTCTGCCTCCGAAACCGATAGCTCTGTGGATATTTCCGAGCTGGATGGCGGCATGGATACGATTTTGGAATATGCGGGACTTGGTGCAGAGGAGGAGCAGGCTTTCCGAAGCTTTATCTAACAGTTCATTGCACTGCCGGACAAGTTTTCGACGGATGACGATGCCAGAACCCTGCGAAGAAATATTTTAAAGGGTTTTTACGATATGTATAAAAAAGTTTTTATGAGGGACTATAAATCCGGTGGGAATTCACCAAAGGCGGTGGATTGTTTTCTGCGCTATGGATTTTTAAGCGAAAAGCTGATCAGTGAAGACATGGCGAGGGACCTTCTCACGATAGACCGTTCTTCCAGTGGCGGCGAATGTGCTGTGTATGATATCAAGGAATGGCTGACCTTGATATACGAGGGAGAAAAGGAGCCGTCGAAAAGCGAGTTCGATGAGGATTATGCAGAGCATTTACGGGAAATGGTAAAGACCAACCAGATTACAAAGGAGGAGCAGAAGCAGTTAGAACATGACCAGGAAGCCAAATTTGACTATGAGCTGCAGAATATGTTCAAGTCAAATCACAGGCTGCTATTTAGCCAGCCATCTGCATTTGTACCGTTTCTATTTACGGATGTCTGTGTCAATGCTCTTTCCACGAGCTTTTTGTCCCCGGACAAGTTGAATCTGACGGTTCAGAAACTGCGTCAGATCGATTTCTCTGTATTTTACAGGGAGGGGATTTACGGAGAAGGTCAGTTCGCAAAGGAGTATATTCAGGAGGAGGTCTATCCGGATATCATTTTGATGCCTTGCTATGGAAATAAAGGCCAGATGTGGCAGGAGCTGAGCGGAAGAAGGAAAAACACACCGGCCAGGTTTCTGTTACCGGTCTTTATGGAAAGTGATCTGGAGTCAGAGGTGGTGAAGCTCATGGGACGTTTCCGCTGGGAGCTTTGCAGAACGATGCAGGGTGCGGCCTGGAATAATATTCAGGTGAAATCACTTACAAGTGAATATAGTGATTTCCTTCAGTTCTATAGAAAGAACAGGGATTTGTCCGATGATAAGAAGCAAAAGCTGAAAATGCAGATTCAGAAATGCCGAAATAATACCAGAGATGTCTTTGTCGTTGACTATGAGAAATGGGTGAAGCATGAATCAAAGGGGGGATTGCTTCTTAATAAGCCGGTGAGGGAAATCATGGCGACGTATTGCCCTTTTCGTGAGGAGATTCGCCAAAAGGTTTCCGAACAGCCGATGTTTCAGGCTGCGATGGCGAAATATGTTCGTGAAAAGACGAAAAAGGTAAAGGAATATGATTTGAAATTCCGGGTATGGGAAAAAGACGGGGTAGAGATTCCGCCGGAAATCGTGGAAACGAGACGTTTTTATACGGATTTTTGACAGCATGAAAAAAGCAGGGCAGGAAGATGCGCTCTTCCTGCCCTTATTTTGCGGTTTTTTATGAGAAACCGCCGTCCATCGTAATGATCTGTCCGGTCAGATAATTGCTTTCCCGGCCTAGTGTGTAGGCGAGCTCCGCTACCTCTTCACAGGTTCCCATGCGTCCGGCTGGAATTTCTTCTATTAGTGCCTGGCGTTCTTCCTCAGATAAAAAGGCATTCATAGAAGTATCAATGACTCCGCAGGCGATGGCATTTACACAGATCCCGCTGGGTGCCAATTCCTTTGCCAGAGCCTTTGTGAATGCATTGACACCTCCTTTGGAAGCGGAGTAAGCGACCTCCATAGAAGCACCATGATCTCCCCAGATGGAGGAAATCGACAGGATTTTACCGCTTTTGCGCCGGATCATGTCCGGAATCGCAGCTTTACTACAGTAAAACACAGAATTTAAGTTTGTGGAGATGACCTGGTTCCATTCCTCTGGTGTCATATCCTGTAGAAGTCCCAGATAGGAAATACCGGCATTGTTGATTAAAACATCGATTTTTCCATACCGTGACAGAATTTCATCGAAAAAGTTTTTTACATCTTCATGATTGCCCATATCACCTATGAAGGAAATGCAAGACGTGTGGCAGGAAAGGATTCCTGCCCTGGTTTCTTCTAAAGCTGTCCGGTCCTGCTTACAGCATATGGCAAGCTGATATCCCATTTTTGCGTATTTGAGTGCGATGGACCGTCCTATTCCTCTGGATGCACCTGTGATTACAGCGGTCTTATTCATAGAATGTTCCTCCCGGATTTTTTTCGTACTTTACAGAAAACTCTTTTTTTGTTATAATACAATGTATGTTTGTTTGTCAATAAGGAACTGCAGATTAGGAGATAACGGGAGATGAAGAAAAAGAGCATAGCAAAGATGTTTTTTGTCAGCCTTGCGAAGTCCATTGGCTGTATATTGATCATATTGGCGGTTGGATTTATCAGTTATAAGGTCTCTTATACGATATTATCCAGTGAGAGCGGGGAAAAAGGTGTCAGGACAGAACTTAAGGAAATACAGAGTGATGCGTCTTTGGATGATGTTTCCAAAAATTTGATCTATGTTACAGATGATAAGGAGCGTATCGTGCATCTGATACTGGAGATTTGTAATAAAAACACACATAATATGGACTACGTAACGATTCCGGTCAAAACAGATTATACCATTCCATCTACTATGTATCGTCAGCTTTGTCAGATTAATCAGGAGATTCCACAGGTGATTCGGATTTCAAAATTGAATACCTATTTTGAAAAGGAAAGTGATACATACGGATATGGTATGCTGATCTTTGAGAAAATGTTAGGAATTGATATCAGTTATTATACTGCTATAAAGGAAGATGTATATGCAAGCCACTATAAAGAGGAAAATGTGACGGTTGGCTTTAAGGCAAAAAGTGATATCTATAATACCCCGGGACTGGACGGGGTAACTCCGAAAAGTACGGTTCTTTTGAAGACAAATATGAAGATCACCACCCTGAGTGATGCGCATAAGAGGCAGCTGAAGGATTTGGGTGGCGATGAGAAAAAGATTTTGGATT
>JAFVAA010000673.1 GCA_017476305.1 Lachnospiraceae bacterium | reverse complement strand
TTGCCTGTCCCTCTCCCGTATCACATTCCGCCTCATACATTTTATGCTCATACCGGTCAAAGCCGCTATGAAGACAATTTGACTTATCGTTATCATCCAAATCGTATTTTTTCCCGTTCAAGGTAAAGCCTGCTCCCGAAATCCGGTTCGCTACTCTTCCGATCACAGCGCCAAAGGCCGGAGCATTCACCTCATAGTCAGAAACCTGATCAAATCCGAGAGACACATCTTCCAATACCCCGTCCCGGTCCGGCAGGTAAAGTGCGAGAATCACCGCCCCCAAATCGGACAGTACGAGCTTTAGCCCGTTTTTATTCTCTAAAATATACTTTGTAACTACGGCTCCCTCCTTCGTCACCCCAAACTTCTCTGTCTGAATTCCCATAACATTCTTTTCCTCCTCATTCATCAAAATCAATAATTTTCATCAAAATCAATAATTCTATTTTACCTTATCTTTTTACACATTACAAGTCTCTTATCCTGACAAACGATAACATTGCCGCCCTTTGTCATGATACGACACTTACTTTCGTAATCCCGCATTCCAAGAACACCCGGATCATCTCCTCTGTAATTCTTTCCCCGCAGACAGCAACCGGTACTGCCGGCGGACAGGACACCGTTTCTGCCGCACAGACACGTCCTGCCGCCTCCGTCACGGAAATCACCTCGCTCTTCGCAAACACCGCTTCCCGAATCCGCAGCACCCGCTCTGCCCGAAAGGAGCCGGAAAAATATCCTGCAATTTCCTCTTTTCGCTCCCTCACTAAGACCGAATTTTCTGCCCAAGCCTCAAGCCTTTTAAAATCCTCCTCCGTATTCTCCGGAGTAATCATGAAAACGACCTGCTCCCTGTCTGCATATTCACATTCCACTCCAAAGCCCCTTAATTCTTCTGCAATCTCCTCTCCCGGATATCCACATTTCGCCGTCTGCAGAACCAGCTTCAACGGTTCGCTCATCCGTATCGGAATTCCGTACTTCAGCATATGTTTTTTCGTATTTTCCAGCCTTTGAACGCAATTCACCAGCTTTCTTTTATATCCTTCTGACAGATACCGGTTGCACAGATCTAAGGACTGAAGCACCAGATAGGACGGACTGGTAGAGCCAAAAAGACACATTGCCGGAGTCACATACGGCTCGAACCTCTCCACATATTTTTTATGAATATGCAGATAGGCACCGCCTGTCAGGACGGGAAGCGTTTTATGTGCAGAATCACAGCACATGGCAGCCCCCTGATCTAAAGGATGGCTATGCTCCCAAAAATGCAGATAGGCACCATGCGCATTATCCACTACCAAAGGAATCCCAAACGCCTCACATACCTTCGAAATTCCCGAAATATCAGAAATCTCCCCCAGATAATCCGGAGAAGTCAGATACACGGCCACAGGCAATTCCTTTGCAGAATGCAATGCATCCGCTACGTCCTCTGCCGTAATCTTCACACTGCACAGGCTCTGCACGTCCCTGCTCTCTATGAACTCCACATCAAAATCTAAAAGTGCACAGGCATCGATCATGCTCCTGTGAATATTTCTGGCTGCCAAAAGAAACGGACTTTTCTGCCCCGACTCCATCCGTAAAACTGCTAACATCACCTTGATTCCATGGGAAGAACCCTCTGTAGAATAGTGCGTTGCCCCGCTCCCGAAAAGCCTCCCCGCATTTTTCTCACTTTCTCTGATGATCCCATCTCCCATATGAAGCACGTCTGCCCCCTTAATCTCCGTAATATCATAGGGCTCCCATCCAAAAAACACATGCCCCTTGTGACCGGGCATGTGAAACCTTGACATCCTTCTGTTTTTATATCTTTCCACAAAATCTGCAATCGGTGTATCCACGATCTGTCCTTCCTCCCAATCTGCTCTTCCTCCCAATCCGTTCTCCCTGCTTCACCACGGTTTCAAACCCCTCCTCTGTATTTCTCACGATATCCTCATCCATTTCCACTCTTCCCTTTTCAAACGCTAAAATCACAGTAGAGCCTCCAAATTCAAAAAATCCCTTTTCCATACCTCTCTTTACCTCATGTGCCTCATGATGATTCACGATCCTTCCGACCATGAGCGCACCCACCTCCATCATCAGCACTCTGCCAAAATTCCTGCTCTTCAAAACAGAAAATTCTCTGGAATTCTCCTTGTAAATGGGATATATCTCCCCCGCGATCGGATTGACCGTATGCAGAACGCCCGGAATCCGGTAATTTTTCGTCTTTTCCCCACCATCAATATATGCGAAGTGGTGGTAATCATCTACTGTCAGACGAAAAATCAAAAGGATTCCTCCTGCATATTTCTCTGCAAGTGTTTTACTTCGTAAAAGGCTCTCCATGGTATATGCAGTATTTTTAATAGAAAAAGTACCTGTTTTCGTAATTTGTTGCACACTCAGCTTGCTGTCACATGGTGCGGTAAGGATTTCAGGAGTCTGTATAAATGCCCGTTCTCCCTCCTTAATTCTTCTGGTAAAAAACTGATTGTAGCTTTCATACACCTCATCCTCATAGGAGTCCAAAGAGATTCCGCTTTTTTTTACAAAGGGCTTGATAAAAAGCCTCGAAACCGAAGAATCCAAAAATTCTCCACCAAACTTCGAAACTGCAGGTGCAGTAAGAACCTTTAATGCCGCCCTGCCGAAAGCACTCCCATATAAGGCACGAATCACCTTTTCCTGCCCCTCATTTCCATGTACGATATTTCCCGCTCTGTCTTTCGCTTTCATAAAAATCCTCCGTGTCAGACCTGTCACTTCGCAACCAGTTTTCCTAATCTGTGGAAAAATCCCGTATTCGGGAAATTCCACTTCGGCAGCCGGTATCTTGAGAACAGAATCATGATCACAACTGCCGCAGCCACCACAAGTACTAAAATGGTCAGCTGCATATTGTTCGGCTTTTTCAGCTTAAAATCCCAGATGAACAAAAGCCCCACGACAAACAGCGTCACATGCAGCACGATCTGAAAGAGATCGTCACTGATAAAGGTCTGTATCATAAACACCAAAGGCAGTACGACCGCCATCGAGGTAATGGGAAGTCCATGATAATATTTATTTGCTCCTTCCTCTTCCTGCTGCCTCTTGGTCTCCAATACATTAAAGAACGCCAGGCGAATCACGGAACAGACACAGTAAAAACAGATCAGAAGCCAGCCAAGCGTGCCCTTCACCCCTAAAAGCCAGCAGATCATCGCCGGATAGATCCCGAAACAGACCACGTCACAGAGAGAGTCGATCTGCATCCCAAACAGCTTTTCCACCTCTGTCCTGTTCTTCTTCGTTCTCGCGATCTTCCCGTCGAACATATCGCAAAGCCCGGATAACGCCAGCAAAACAATGGCAATCTTAAAATGTTTTTCAATCGCCTGCGTCATACCGATTACCGTAAAGCATAAGCTGATATAGGTGAGGACCACCGTATAATCATATACTCCGATAAACCGTTTCTTTTTTTCCTTTTCCATCGTCTCCATAAGGAAAACCTCCCAAATTATGTTGATTTATAGCACGCTATATAGCATGTATTCCCAATTTTCATCCCCTGCACCTGAGCTACACTCTTTTCTCCTCGCCCCGTATCGTAAAATACGCCACTCCTGTCATGACAGCACTTATGATGAGCTGCGTATAGAAGCTGATCCCTCTGCTCACGATCATCACAGGAAGCACCAGCTTCTTCCCGCAGATATCCCGAAACATCTGTAAAAACAGATTCTCACTCATCCCCATACCTCCCGGCAGCGGAAGCATATCCACACACACAGAAATCATCCCCTGCAGCGTCGTGACCGTCACAGGCGAATAACCGGAAAGACCAAAGGACAGATAGACCAGATAGGTGATAAAAAACCAGATGCACCTTTGAAAAAAAGTTATCAGCAGTACATTTACGATGACCATCACATGCTTTTTCAAATAATCTGCCACGCTCCGGTACTTCTCCATAGAGCGTCTTACCTTTTCCAAACGCTTTTCTTCCTTTTTCGAAGACCGCGTAAGCTTAGAAAATACCCGAATCAGTGTAACTAATATGTTTTCCGCAAGCGTCGGATGAAACACCAGGATCATCATAAACGCCACGCAAAATACATTCAGTGCCACGCCCAGATAGCACCAGCCAATCACGGGCTCCAGATGCTTCATAATGGATGCCGGCCTTATGACCATGACTGCCACCCCGATCACCACTAAAACAGCCTTATAAGTAATGGTCACGACCATTAAAATCAAAGTAGAAATCGACATCGACAGCTTATCCTTCTTCATGAAGTAGAGCTGTGCCGGCTGTCCCCCTGTCGCAGAGGGCGTAATCGCACTGAAGAAAAAGCCTACAAAGGAGTATAAAAAACAGTGCGTCAGTATCACCGGCTGTCCCACGGAGCGCATCATATAGTAAATGATCACCGATTCGCTCAAAATGAACACCACCACCAGGACCACACCTGCCAGCCAGAAGGAAATCTCCGCCTGGCTCAGATAGTTCCCCAAAGCCTGCAGATCCTCGCCATGAAACACATAATACAGTGTCAGTCCAAAGACAAGGAGCAAGAACAGGGCATTAAAAATCGTCTTCTTATTTTTCATACTTCCTCTCCTCAAACACAAATCGATTTATTTTATCGAAAATCCTCATCACTTTTTCATACCAACCGGTATGACATCCAATATAATAACATACTTCTGCCAAAATTACACCTGCAAAAACATCTATGATATAATGCTGCTTTGTAAAAAGCGTGGAAGCAAACACCAAAAATGCCATAACACAGGAAAAAATCCGGTACCATAGCGGTATTTCCTTCCGTCCGCGTACTCCGATCACGCAGAACCAGCTCACCAGACAATGGATGGACGGAAACAGATTTGCCGCATCATCCATCTCATAGACAAACCGCATCAAAACCTGGGGAAGTCCGTCTCCCACCACCTCCGGCCGCACATTTGTAGTCGGCAGCACAATGAAAAAAACAGCACAGATGATTCTGGATAAATAATCTGCCGTCGCAAAGCGAAACCATTCCTCCTCCCTCTGTCTGGTCGCCAAAATGTAGTTCGCACCCCAGAAAACATAGCACCCCAGATAGATGATGCTCCACTCCGGCACGAACGGAATGGCTCTGTCAAGTGCCGAGGTAAAGTCATAGTGCTTCGCCCCCCGCATCAGGATCTGCAGCCCGAAATACAGTACAGAATTAAAGACAAAGCAAAAAATTACCGAAAAAAAGCCATGCATCGGAATCAGTCTTCCAATCGTCCTGTCATAAAACTCACCTGATTTATTTTTCTTCCATGTCATTGTATTTTTCCTCTATCCCTTTATTTTTTTCAAAGCTATCCTCCGTATCTTCCGGATGGATGAGGCGATAGAGAAAGAGTACCACATACATCATGATCGGTACCATGATCGTAGCCATCACGCTGGTACGAAACATATGAACGGTATTCGGCGTCACCAGAATCGCCATCACCACTGTCGTTATATAAAGTCCCACCAAAATCACTACAGCAATCCATGCCAAAATTCTTTTCAGTTTTTTCCTATTCATACCGGTCTCCCTATTTTTTCAAAATACTCCCGAATCCTCTTCTCATATCCGTTTTCTGAAGGAATGTAAAACCGCCGTCCCAGAAGCTCATCCGGCAGATACTGCTGCTCTACATAGTGATTCGGATAATCATGGGCATACTTATATCCGATGCCATGCCCCAGCTTTCCTGCGCCTTTATAATGCGCATCCTGTAAATGCGGGGGAATGGTCTTTATTTTTTCATTTTTTACAGAAGCCATCGCATCAGAAACCGCATTCACTGCAGAGTTGCTTTTTGGTGCACTTGCCACATAGACTGCCGCCTGCGACAGGATGATCTGCGCTTCCGGCATTCCGATCCGCTCAATCGCCTGTGCTGCGCTTGTCGCGAGCACCAGAGCCATCGGATCTGCATTTGAAACATCCTCTGCCGCACAGATCATGATCCTTCTGGCGATGAATTTAATATCCTCACCGGCATAAAGCATCCTTGCCAGATAATACACAGCCGCATCCGGATCAGAGCCCCGCATACTTTTAATGAACGCACTGATCGTATCATAGTGATTATCCCCTGTTTTATCATAGCGGACCACCCGTTTCTGAATACATTCCGAAGCCACCTCCTTCGTAATGTGGATCCTTCCATCCTCTGACCGGTTCGTCGTCAGTACCCCAAGCTCTATCGCATTGAGTGCCATTCTGGCATCTCCGTCTGAGATTTCTGCCAAAAAATCAAATGCTTCCTCGGACACCTCCGCTTCATAAGCTCCGAGCCCCTTTTCTCTGTCTGTGACTGCCCTCTTTAAAAGCTCCTTTATATTTTCCGCAGAAAGGGGCTTCAGCTCAAAGATCACAGATCTGGATAAAAGTGCCCCATTGACCTCGAAATAAGGATTTTCCGTGGTCGCACCGATCAAAATGATCGTACCGTCCTCTACGAACGGCAAAAGATAATCCTGCTGCCCCTTATTGAACCTATGAATCTCATCGATAAAAAGAATCGTCTTTTTCTCATACATCCCGGCATTTTCTTTCGCCTCTTTTACAACCTCCTCCATGTCCTTCTTCCCGGCAGAGGTGGCATTGATCTGCAAAAAACCGGCACTGGTAGCATTTGCTATCACCTTTGCCAAGGTCGTTTTTCCGGTTCCCGGAGGTCCGTATAAAAGGATCGAGCTTAGCTTATCTGCCTTAATTGCCCTGTATAAAAGCTTATCTCTCCCTATGATATGCTCCTGCCCCACGACCTCTTCCAAAGAGACCGGGCGCATTCTGGAAGCCAGGGGAGATTCCTTTTCCTTTTTCTGTTCTCTTACATAGTCGAATAAATCCATAATTTTCTCCATATCAAAAACATGTACTGCATATACGATTCTGTCATTGGAGGCTGATATGCGGTCTACTCTTTAAAAACCGCCACACCATGCTCCAGCTGCGCAAAATAAATATCTTCTTCGGAAAAACACAGCCTGGCCTGTCCGGAGGAAGCCTCCGTGATCGCCTTTTCCACCCGCCCGCAATCCTCTATCGCAACGAAAGCCTTGATTTTCACGACATCTTCATAAAGCGTATCCTCCACGGAAAGTCCCAGATTCGAAACTACATACTGCAGCTTCCCGATTCCATTGTAATCTGTCTGAATCGTCAAGCGTTTTCCGAGCAGCTTCGTAATCACCCGGCTGTTTTTCAACCCCTCCTGCGCAGCAGCGGAGTATGCCCTGATGAGACCTCCGGTTCCGAGAAGCGTTCCTCCAAAGTATCTCGTCACGATCAT
>JAFVAA010000672.1 GCA_017476305.1 Lachnospiraceae bacterium | reverse complement strand
GTCCCTTCCGATTTTCAGGGATATTCTGGATAATTCCGTGCTGCTCTTTGTGGCGGCTGGTGTTCTGCTGGTGGTGGTTTCAGCCAGTGTGGAAAACAGGTATCAGGAGTTTGCGAAAGCTGCTGTTACAGTACCAAAGGAACACATTTCTTTTTCCGGCTTTGACGGGACGTATGAAGGGGGACAGGAAAATTATGAGGAAGCATCCTGGAATCCGGGGAGTGAAAGCAGGGTATTTGAGGGATATCAAAGAAAGCAGAGAAAATCACTTCCGT
Organism: Lachnospiraceae bacterium; assembly: GCA_017476305.1. Lineage (GTDB taxonomy): Bacteria > Bacillota > Clostridia > Lachnospirales > Lachnospiraceae > Butyribacter. The sequence continues at coordinate 6,347 of JAFVAA010000672.1, read as the reverse complement.
GGATCATCGCAGGAGTTGTGGTGTTTTTTCTTCTATTCCTGTGTGTGTTTGGAGTGGCTGCTTTCCTGGGGGTGAGAAGGTCGGTAAGTACCGAGATGGAAGAGGAGAGGACTGAAGTTCAGACAGGGAAGGAACTACATGAATCTTACCCGGCAGATGAGGTGAATAAAATCCAGATCGATCTGGATGTAGCGGATGTGGTCGTAAAGTCCGGAGATGTGGAGAGCATCGTGCTGGATTACAAAGGAAAAGAAGAGGTGGTAGAAAGCTTATCAAACGGTGCATTAGTAATCAAGGAGCAGAACCCGCATGGGTGGATTTCGTTTCGTTTGTTTTCTTTTGGCTGGGGAAACCATGAGGGAAGCCTGCAGCTGACGGTTCCGAAGGATTTATATGGTTCTTCTGAGGCTTCCCGTGGCGGACAGACGCTTTCCGTGGCGACGGATACCGGGGATGTACAGTTAAAGGAGGTCTATTTTGATGAGATATCTGTCGATGTGGATACCGGAGATGTGACTTTAGAGGATGTGGGCGGTATGGGAAAAGGCATTTTGGTCGATGCGGATACCGGAGATGTGGTGCTTTCTGACATAACAGGGGAAAAAGTGGTGGTGGATGCTGACACGGGAGACGTAAACGTGAAGCTATCGGAGCGTAAGTTCTTTGAAAGTCTGGATTGTGATTTAGATACCGGAAATTTCAGGATGACGGTTCCGATGGGGAAGGAAGGTTTTTTAGAGACCTTTGCGACAGACTTTTCTACAGATTTAGAAGATCAGATCCGTTTCTTTGGAGCGAAGCTGACGGCAAAGGAGGCTTCGAAAAAACGGCAGGGAAGCGAGCCACTCATCAAAGTTGCCGTAGATACCGGTATGATTACGATTGAGGAAACACGGTAACGGAACGTCAAAATAGTGTTATTTTTTATGTCGATTGTTATAGACGTCCGGCTTCTCTTTTTGTATACTTAGTTTAACAATTCAAGTAATTGATTTCGCATATGCGGAAAAGTCAATTATATCAAAATATGCAAAGTCTTCTTATGGGGAAGGAAGCTGCAGAAGGTGGAAAGGAGAAGTTACTATGAAGGTAGCAGATGGATTTTGGCTTAGCAAAAAGGGGTATGATGTAAGGTATGCATCCCAGGCATACAAGGTAGAGACGACGGAGCATGCGATCAAGGTGCTTGCGACACCATATGCGGTACAGCACCGCGGCATGACGCTCGGAGGACCGAACTTAGAGATTACATATTCTTCTACGTCCGAGAATATCATTAAGGTTCATATCGTTCATTACCGGGGCGGACTGGATAACAGTCCACGCTTTGAACTGAATGAGGATACCGGTTATACCCCGACCATCAACCAAGGAGAAAACTACTATGAACTGATTTCCGGAGATACGAAGGTAGTGATTGAGAAAAGTGAGGAATGGTCCGTACAGTTTTATCACAGGGATAAGCATCTGACCGGCGGGGCATGGCGTTCCACTTCTATCATCACAGAAAATCAGTTTACGGCAAATGCCCGCATGCGTTTACAGGAGGATGATGAATTCTTTAATTATCCGCAGGATGCACATACGACCTATCTGCGTGAGCAGTTAAAAACGGATATCGGAGAGTGCATCTATGGCTTCGGGGAGAAGTTTACCCCGTTTGTGAAAAATGGGCAGACGGTAGAGACCTGGAACTGCGATGGTGGTACCTGCTCCGATCAGAGCTATAAAACAGTACCATTCTACATTTCTTCAAAGGGATATGGAATCTTTGTAAACAGTTCGGATAAGGTTTCCTTTGAGGTCATGTCTGATACGGTTTCCAAGGTGACGTTTACCGTGCCTGGAGAGGAGCTCGAATACTTTGTAATCGGCGGTGAGGATTTGGAGGATGTACTGCGTAACTATACGACACTCACGGGAAAGCCGGCACTTCCTCCGGCATATACCTTTGGACTGTGGCTGTCTACCTCCTTTACGACGAGCTATGATGAGAAAACGGTTATGAGCTTTATCGACGGTATGAGGGACAGGAAGATTCCTTTACAGGTATTCCATTTTGACTGCTTCTGGATGAAGGAATATGAGTGGTGCAACTTTGAGTGGGATAAGGATATGTTTCCGGATCCGGAGGGACTTTTAAAGAAGCTTCATGAGGAAAAGGGCTTAGAGGTTTGTGTATGGATCAATTCCTATATTGCGCAGCAGTCAAAGCTTTTTGATATCGGAAAGGAAAAAGGGTACTTTATCAAAAATCCGGATGGCAGTGTGTTCCAGTGTGATTTCTGGCAGCCGGGCATGGCAATCGTAGACTTTACGAATCCGGAGGCTTGTGAATGGTATAAGGGGCTTTTAAAGAAGCTTTTCGAGATGGGGGTAAATAATATCAAGACCGATTTCGGTGAGAGGATTCCGACGAAGGTGAAGTATTACAACGGAGCAGATCCGATCAAGATGCATAACTACTACACCTATCTTTATAATAAATGCGTATTTGAAGCGTTAGAGGACTACTTTGGAAAGGACAAGGCATGCCTCTTTGCCCGCAGTGCGACAGCAGGCGGACAGAAATTCCCGGTTCATTGGGGTGGTGACTGCTATGCAGAGTATTCTGCTATGTCAGAGACACTTCGCGGCGGACTTTCTCTGTGCTCCTCCGGCTTTGGATTCTTTTCTCATGATATGGGTGGATTTGAGGCAACTGCACCGGCAGATGTCTATAAGAGATGGTGTGCATTTGGTCTTCTCTCTACACACAGCCGTCTGCATGGCTCTACTTCCTATCGTGTGCCTTGGGTTTACGATAAGGAGGGCGATACCGAGGCGTGTGATGTACTTCGCCACTATACGGTATTAAAGGGAAGGCTGATGCCGTACCTCTGGGCACAGGCAAACAAGACACATAACGAGGGCGTCCCGATGATGCGCTCTATGGTGATTGCATTTACCGGAGATACTGCATGCAAATATATTGACCAGCAGTATATGCTTGGGGACAATCTCTGTATCGTTCCTGTCATGAATGAGGAAGGTGTGGCTGAGTTTTATGTACCGGACTGTGGAACGTGGACGGATATTCAGAGTGGAGAGACTTATGAAGGCGGCAGATACTACACCAGAAAATGTGATTATTTTGAAACTCCGATTCTAGCCAGACCGAACAGTATCGTGACCTATGGGAACTTTGATGCAGAGGATAAAATGACGGTGCTTTATGATTATTTACAGGATGCGGAGGCTGTCATCTATGGCTTAGAGGATGGAAAGACGGCAGAAGCGGTGATTTATGACAGTGAGTCAAAGGTACTGACGAACATCAAAGCAGAGAGAAGCGGAAATAAGATCACAGTTTCCTATGATGCGACCGACAGAAGCTTTCAGGTAACGGCAGAAGGAAAGACTGTGGAGGCGGCAGCCGGTTCTTCAAGTGTGGAGATCGCACTGTAAAATACAGGTATGCGTGGAGCGTGACAAATGAATATCATTTTATAACGTTTCAGGCCCACGTGGATGGTCAGATATTTTAAGAATAGGACGAACAGGATGCTGTGATCAGAGGAAAACGGGAATCGGATCATGGCATCTTTTTTTGGTGCTTCTTTGGCATAGAATGCTTTTTTGATGCATATATTTTCATAGAATCAATTGAAAATCATAGAATAAATAGAAAATAGGATTTTTGTGGTTGGAATATGGAGGGATACTATGGAATATCAAAATGAACATCAAAGGCAGATGGCGATTTTGGAGGCATCACTTCCTTATGTGGCACCCAATAGCAGGCATGCGATCCGGATGTTTTTACAAGCAGATTCTTTGGTTTCTTTGGCAAGAAATGACAGAAATACAGGTGGTGAAGAATATTCGCTGGAAGCTGCAGAACACAGCTCTGCGTCAAGTGAAAAACAGATGAACAGCATTCAGGAAATGCTTCTGCAGATCCAGGAGCATTTGACGCCGAGGGAATCTGAGATGGTTCAGATGATGCTTAATTTTATGAATGCCGGAAGGCTTCTTAGAAGGTATCGCGAATTTAACCGAAATGAAACGGCAAATACCAGTCTTAGAGATTTCCTGATTTCCCAGTTAAATCCGGAGCAAAAGACTTCATTTGAACAATTACAGAATATTATGTATAATGAATAGGCAGAAGGTAGGAGGGGCAGGATGAAAAAAAATTTTGATTTTTCTAAAAATCCTGCGTTTCAGGCTATGACGGAGGAAAAGCAAAAAATGACTTTGCTTCTGGCGGACTCTTTATATCATAAAAATATTACAGAGGCGCTTCCGCAAATCATGTCCTGGAAAAAGCAGATGGAGGAAAAGAACATCTCTTTTACTGCAGAGGAGAACAGGATATTAACGGAAATTTTAATGGCGGAGATGTCACCGTCCCAGAGAAAGCAGTATGAAGCCCTGAAAGCTTTTATGAAGTAAGGTTCTTATGAGGTGAAAAGGAATGGAAACGAGAGAAAAGGAGAAAAAGGAAAATACAAGGGAAATTACATACAAGGACATTGAGAAGGCTTTGAAAGAGGAAGCCGGTTCTTTGCTTGCGGAAGATACCATAGAGGAAATGCTGAGCGGGGAAAGAAAGAAATTCCTCGGTGCCGGTGTGCTTGGAGTACCTTCCTTTCGTTTTGTCGGGAATCAGGTAAACAGGTATACGAAGGGGCTGCTGCGTCATACGCAGCCCCTGCCTTTCCTGTATGAATTTTTAGGGTTCATGATGGAGCTTTCCATGCTTGTATTTGGATATATGCTCGTGTATGGTGCCGTCATGACAGCAGTACATGCAGGGTATCGTTTTTTTTCGGAATGCGAATTCCTGTACGCCTGTGTGACAGGGATATGCTTTTTGCTGTTTGGCCGCATCCGGAGAGCGGGGCTGGGGAGCTTTCTGAGGAAATGCGGCGAGGGGCTTGCGACTTCCGGAACGCGGGGAATAGATGCGGATCCAGGGGAAAAGAAAGATATCGGGGGGCTGCTGTCAGAGGATGAAAAACAGAGACTAAGGAGGAAGGCGGGATATTTGTCTGTTTTCCCGGCTGTGATTTTGCTGGCTGTTTGTATATTATCCTGTGTTTTTATCTGGCGAAGCGGACTTTCCGGGAAAATAGAGCTGGATGCAGTGACGGTATTTTTCATCTATGTGGCATCCGCGGTTCTATCAGGACTCCATAATGTACTTTACAGCAGTTTCTTTGTGCCGTATTGTACCATAGGTGGAATGCTTTTGGCGGGAAGGCCGGTGGGAGAGGTTGAGGCGGCTGTAACCAGATATAAGACGCTTTGCTATCAGCGGATGCTAAGTCTGGAGGGAAAGACGATGGAGCATTTCTTTTCAGATGAAATCCTGGCAGAAAAATTAATGCAGAAGCTTCGTGGGAGACTTGCTGTTTATAGGGGAGCTGCGCTTTTCGGTCTTTTGATTCCCGTGGTGCTGGCAGTAGTGTGTGTGGTCCAGATGGTGCTTCTTCGGTTCCGTGTAACGGTCGGTCTATGTGTATTTACGCTCTGTGCGTTCGTGGGAGCTGCCCTTTTTCTTCTGGCATTTCTTTCGGCGAATGGTGTGATGAAGACGCTTCCGAAGAAAAAGTCAGACGATTAGGTCGATGAGCTCCTGGATTTTTTCGGAGGGATATTTTAAATCGGGAATACAGATCACGCTGCAGCCTGCAGCTTTTCCGGCACGAACCCCGTTTTCGGAATCTTCTAAGACTACCGCGCTTTCCGGTGAGGACTCCAGCTCTTTTAGTGCGGTCAGAAAGAGATCCGGCTCCGGCTTTGAGCGGGATACGAGGTCACCGCCAATCACCGCATCGAAAAAGGAGAGGATGCCGGCATTTTTCAGATACAGGTTTACCTGCTCTGTTTTTGTGGCAGATGCAACGGCTAGCTTCTTTTTTTGCTGGTGCAGGTATTCCAGGGTTTCCGTAACGTATGGTTTTTGTGGTAAGCCCAAAGTCTCTGAGAGCATGGCGACCCGCCTGGCGGTTTTTTTCCCCATTTCATAGAAAGGATAATCCTTGCCGAAATAGGAACACATCAAATTTTCTAAAGGTCTTCCGCCTAAGCCGAGCGTTTCTGCGTAAATTTCCCTGGTAAGGGTGTAGCCCTGTTCCTTCATTACGATTGCGAGCTGTTCCATAAAAATTCGTTCTGTATCAAAAATCAAACCATCCATATCGAAAAGAAAAGTGCTTTTTTCGGGGAATTGCTTTACTGCTTCGAGCATATGCGAGGCTCTTTTTATGGTTAAAGGTGGTTGCTGACTGCTGTTCATAAGGCGGTTTCCTTTCTTTTTTACGGTTACTGATAGTGGATGCTGTTTCTGTACTCCTTTG
>JAFVAA010000056.1 GCA_017476305.1 Lachnospiraceae bacterium | reverse complement strand
GCGATCATCTCCGCCCTGTGACGCATCACGATTCCGACTGCCTTCGTGCCATCGGGAAAGCTGTCTGCGATCATATCCACCATCTCTGACAGTTCCCGAAAAGTCATCGTCTTTTTATTTTCGATAACAGCTGCAGCCTCCGGCTGTTTCTTTACAATTTCCTCGAAAAGTCCATAGATTGTATTTGTCATGTCCTGTTTCCTCCATTTTCAGATAATTGCCATGATGCCCTTTGCACTGCGCAGCGTGGCGTCTTTGAAATGATTCCCAGGATTCAGTTCCCAGGTCACATCAATTCCAAGTTCCTTGTAATAGGTGGCAAGTACTTCTGTATTCTCCTGCACAGTCTTAAGCACTTTGTTCCTGCTCTTTGCTTCTTTATCTCCAAGGGAGAGATACAGCTTCTCAGGCTTGTGCTTTATCTCATGTGCCATGCAGTATTCTTTGAAATCAGGAAACCACAGTGAGCCTGACATGCTCGCCACACGGTCAAACATATCCGTCTTATACATTGCATAAACGGCAAACAGACCGGCAAGGGAATACCCTGCGATACCCAGATGCGCCGGTTCTCCCTTTATTTGTTCTCTTGCTGTCGGAATGATCTCATTAAGCAACAACTCCAGATACGCATCCGCACCACCTGTACAGGGCGTATCATTTTCAGACAGCGGCGGACAATACCATGGCGTCATATCATGATCCCAATTCAGATTTCCAACCACAAGAAGATTGCAGTCGGGAGAGTCCGGTCTCCTAAGTTCCTCTACTACAGAGGCACCGTTTCCAGAATAGTTGTTTAAAACAATCAGCGGCGTGTTTTCTTTTTCAGAGAGATATAAGGTGGAAACCTTGGCGTTTATCTCAAATTTTTCTACGTTCATGGGAAAGTCTCCTCCTTGACATTCATCAGTATGCATATTATACTAATGCTTGAAAAGTTTTTCAAGTACGCAGAAAGTTCGTACATAGTATAAAAAATATACTGGAGGCATCCCATGAAGGAATATATGTCTTATGAAGAATATCTCGAACAGGTCAAAACAGGGATTTTGACAGATGATGGAAACTGTCCGGTGACACCGCTTCTCATAATGCTGCAGGGGAAGTGGAAAACACAAGTCCTATATGAATTTTGCGTTCACGACAAGATTCGTTTCGGAGAATTGAAAAAAGACCTACCGGGGATTACAAATACCATGCTGACAAATACACTGCGTGATTTGGAAAAGGACGGTCTGGTTATCAGAGAACAGTTTAATGAAATTCCTCCCCACGTGGAGTATTCCTTTTCTGAAATGGGCAGAGATTTAATGCCTGTGTTCTATGCCATTATGGTGTGGGGATTTAAGCATGAAAAGGATATTCCGGGCTTACAATAAATCCTTCTGTAGTTGACATCAGGATCTTTATACAAAGCAGAAAACGCACCCCGTTTTGGAGTGCGTTTTTTCACACCCTAATTTCCGTCTCATTCTGGAATGTAACTCTGATGTCATCTTTTCCGTATACTGTGATGTAATCACAGAGCGCATACCACGTTCCTTCATCGAAAATCTCGACCTGCTCCGGCAATGACCGCAGCGTTTCCATGAAGTTTTCCATCATCTGACGCTGTGCTTTTGTCTTGGCAAACGCCGCCTGTGCCTCATCCAGCTTTGCCTTGGCAGTTTCAAACCATTGAACCAGGGCATCGTAGCGTTTCTGGCATTCGCTCTGATTCTGTACGACACGAGCATTCCCATCAGTGCACTTATGTATCAGTTCGGCAACCGTCATAGCCTACGATTATAAGATCACGGTCCTTCAAGAAAATGTTAACTGCCTTTATGAAAAGGACTTAATGATAACTTCATTTAATCTAACTTCTTCCGTTT
>JAFVAA010000671.1 GCA_017476305.1 Lachnospiraceae bacterium | reverse complement strand
TCCTTTTGTAAATGTCGGTAATATTTTATCTTCATAATAGGAAGACATTTCATATTGGAAATTGGACTGTTTTACCCTGGTACTATTTCTTATGATTCTGTTATCAAATCTCTTTGCATGTGCATCCCAGTCGTCCTGTCCGGCCCGATGCAGTCCCTCGACTGTTACGGAAATATCAATAAAACGTAGCAATGTCGTATGCATCCAGCCCCACTTTACTAACTTATCTAACCAGTTATTAAATTCCTGAAATTCATCCTTCAACGTATCATCGTTTTCTTTTAAACTGCCATTATAATTTAAAACCTTGTGACAAACCTCATGGATATGAATTTCCAATTCCCTGGTCCATGATCTTTTGCTCATAAATAAAGATACGATCGCATCCTCTATTCCACTCATTGAATTTACGTATACCTTCATGTTTATCTATTCCTTTCCAATACTTTTAAACATTCTAATCTTTTTTTCAATTATTGTCAATCATTTCTAATTCTTACTGCAAAACTGCAAGCTCCGGCTGATCCTTTGCATATTCTACCGCCTTACAGATTCTATCATAAATCAGCGTACAGATCTGTCTGGAGGTCATATCCTTATACTCCTCATAATACAGAGGTCTTAAGAAAAACACCTTGGTATGTACCATCCTTAAAGACCACAGGTCGAACACCTTCCACGAATCAAAGAGAGCCACAGGTACGATGGGTGCTTTCGCTTTCATGGCACTTTTAAAGCTTCCCGGCTTGAACGGATCGACGAAATTCCCATTCCTGTGTTTATAGCCGCCCGCCGGAAAGACGATGAACCTGCGCCCCTCCTCTACCTCCTCCGTCACCTCTTTAATGACCTGCGATGCCTGTCTGATGTCGTTCAGCTTCATCCGCTTTCCATTTGTCAGGTCAATGAACTGTTTGATCAACGGAACATGGGACTTCGCATCATCCATTACCACGGAGCATGGCTTTTCATGTGCATCCATGATCCCAATCGCATCATACTTTCCCTGATGATTGGCAAACATGACATAACCATTTTCCTTCGGAAGATTCTCCATTCCATGTGCTTCGGTCGTTATTCTTCCTCTTTTTTTCATGATCCGCATGCAATGCTTCGCATAATCATAGCGGAACTGCTCCGAATACTTTTCCGGATGTCTTGCATAATATCCCATCTTCGGAACCTTATAAGCATGATGTAAATCCGCAAGAATCACATAAAAAAAACGTAACACAGCTTTTCCCCTTTATCTTATAAAGTTTATACCTACTAATGCCCTTCTCCCTCATATATCATCCCTCCGCATTTTCCGCTCACCCTTCGTTTTCCTTAAAAGCTCACTGATAAAGAGCATTCGTTTTGTGAATAAGGCATTCCTAAGCAAAAAAACACAATAATAATGTAACACACAAATCAATTTTTTACAAGTATCCCCCCATCGCGGGTGATAAAAACCAGATAAGGACAAGATAATGAAAGCTTACCATTTTTGGAAACAGTTCCTTATAGTCATTATACACTATTTTCTTAAAAAGAAAAGCATCTGTCATCGAAATATTTTTTTGTATAAACCGGGGTTTTGTGCTATGATAGGAAACAGTATAAATAAAGGAGAAAAAACAATGGCTTTTGATGGAATTGCAATCGCGCATTTAGTATATGAAATGCAGGAAAAGTTGATCGGTGCCCGGATTACGAAAATCGCACAGACCGAATCCGATAAGCTTTTACTGACCATAAAAAACAGCTTCTCGAAAGAGGACGGGGGGACCAGGCGTACCGTGGAGCGTCTGGTGATTTCTGTCAATCCCTCCCTGCCGCTTTTTTATCTGACAGAGGACAATGAGACCTCACCCATGCAGGCTCCTACCTTCTGTATGGTTCTAAGAAAGCACTTAAACAACTGTAAAATTGCCGGAATACACCAGATCGGACTGGAGCGTGTCATCCGTTTCGATTTAGAGCACCTGAACGAGATGGGGGATTTCTGTGAGAAACGCCTGTACATTGAGCTGATGGGAAAACACAGTAATATTATTTTCTGCGATGAAACGGATACGGTCATCGACAGTATCAAACATATTTCCGCACTCGTAAGCTCGGTCAGGGAGGTTCTTCCGGGAAAACCATATTTCATTCCGAACACAATGAATAAATCGGATCCTCTGACTGTCACAAAGGAAGAATTTTTAAGCATTTTAAAAGCAAAGCCTCAGCCACTGGATAAAGCACTCTACCGTTCCTTCACCGGAATCAGCGGCGTAGTGGCAAATGAACTTCTCTACCGTACCCGGTTAAGCGGGCTTAGCGGTACGGGGGAGTTAACTGAGGCAGATGCTTTTCTCCTATATGAAGAATTTGAAAAAATGATGACAGCTGTGAAAGAACATGATTTTCAGGCACATATCATCTATCAGGAAAATGTTCCGGTAGAATTTTCCTCCTTCCTTTTGACCGAATATCGAAATGCACCGGACTATCAGATAAAACTCTACGAAAGTCCGAGTAAAATGCTCTACGACTATTATCACACAAAGGAAATTTATGGAAGGATCCATCAAAAATCCTCGGATCTAAGACGGATCACCCAAACTCTTTTAGAGCGCAGCGTAAAAAAATATGACCTGCAGCTAAAGCAGCTGAAGGATACCGAAAAACGTGAAAAATACAAGGTATATGGCGAGCTTTTAACCACCTATGGCTATGATATCAAAGAGGGTGAAAAAAAATTCACCTGTGAAAACTACTATACCGGAGAGGAAATCACGATTCCTCTAGACGGAGAAAAAAACGGGGTGGAAAATGCGAAACGCTATTTTGAAAAATACCAGAAGCTAAAACGAACCTTCGAAGCACTTACTGTACAGACCAGGGAGACAAACGAGGAAATCGAACACCTAAGCTCCATCAGCAATGCCCTCGATATCGCCACGAGTGAAGAGGATTTAGGCATGATCCGCAGAGAGCTTTCCGAAGCCGGCTATATCAAAAAGCAGACCTCCGGAAAAAAGAAAAAAGGAGGAAATTCCGGAAAAAGTAAACCATTTCACTATATTTCCTCTGATGGATTTCATATCTACGTCGGAAAAAACAACTATCAAAACGACGAGCTGACCTTTAAGCTCGCGACCGGAAATGACTGGTGGTTCCATGCAAAAAAAATGGCAGGCTCCCACGTCATCGTAAAAACCGAGGGGAAAGAGCTGCCGGATAAGACTTTTGAAGAAGCGGCGAGACTCGCTGCATATTATTCGAAAGCCAGAGAGCAGGAAAAGGCAGAAATCGACTATATACAGAAAAAACATATCAAAAAACCAAATGGAGCCAAACCCGGATTTGTCGTATACTATACGAACTATTCCATGACGATTCCTACAGATATCGAAGGAATCCGGGAAATCGAAGAATAAGGAGGATTTTTATGATTCGCTCAGACAACCATGTACACTCCCGTTTTTCTACAGACAGTGAAGCCTCTATGGAGGAAATCATCAGGCAGGCAAAACAAAAACAGCTTATCTCCGTCTGCTTTACAGACCATATGGACTACGATTTTCCCAAAGAATATGATAAAAGGGAAACCGACGAACCGCCATTTGTATTTGATCCGAAGACTTATTTTCATGCCACGGAGGAACTGCAAAAGACATTTCCTGATTTTAATATCCGAACCGGTGTCGAACTGGGCTTAAAAAAAGAGGTGCTGAAAAAGGCTCTGAAGCTGACAGAAAGCTATCCCTTTGATTTTGTCATCGGTTCCACGCATCTTGTCGATAACATAGATCCCTACTATCCGGAATTTTGGGAAGCAAATGGAGAGGAACAGGGAATCCTGCGCTATTACGAAAGCACTCTGGAAAATATAAAAGCAGGTTTTGACTACGACGTATACGGACACATAGACTATATTCTCCGCTACTGCCCTGCAGTCAAAGCGGCACTCAAAGGAAAACATCCTCTGGATGATTTTTACACCAGGACCATGTCTAAGTACGCAGAAATCCTGAGGGAAATCCTCTCCCTTTTAATCAAAAACGGAAAGGGAATCGAAATCAATACCGCCGGCTTTAAATACGGACTTGGGCATCCGAATCCGCATGAAACATTGATCTCCTACTACAAAGAGCTTGGCGGAGAACTAATTTCCATCGGTTCCGATGCCCATACGCCCGGACATTTAGGCTGCGATTTTCAAAAAATACCGAGGCTTTTGAACGCTACAGGCTTTTCTTACTATACAGAATTTCATGGAAGGAAACCGGTGCAGGTTTCTCTTGCTGAGCTTTAGTTCCGTACCCGGATCTTTTTGTCACAATCCCTCCCATAACAGCAGAAAGTCTTTCGGAACAGTTCCTTAGGCATTTTCCCGCAGATTCTGCACATATCCCTTCAGATTCTCCATCAGAGTATCTATTTCTTCCATCGTATTCTCTGCTCCCAGTGTAATACGTATGGTTCCCCTGATATACTCCGGCGGTACACCGATTGCCTGCAGCACATGGGAGGTGCTTTTACTGGAGGAATTACATGCAGAACCGCTTGAAACACAGATTCCTGCCATGTCCAGTAAAAGCAAGAGTGCCTCTCCCTCCACCACCTTAAAGATCACATTTACATTTCCATCCAGACGTTTTTCTAAAGAGCCATTGATCCTGCTGTCCGGAATTTCTGTCTGCAGTCGTTCTATCAAGGTATTTCTCATCCTTAAAAGCGTTTCATGGTTTTCTTCAAAATTTTTTTCTCCTATAGCAGAGGCTTTTCCCATTCCCACAATTCCGGCCACATTTTCCGTCCCGGCACGCCTTTTCTTTTCCTGATCTCCTCCTCTCAGTAAAGAAGGAAGCTCCGTCCCCTCCCGTATATATAAAAATCCGACCCCTTTTGGTCCCCCGAATTTATGCCCGCTGGCACTCAGCATATCAATATGCTCTTTTTCCACATCTATTTTTTCATGAAGATATGCCTGCACTGCATCGGTATGAAACAGGATTCCTTTTTTCCCGGCCAGCTCTCCGATTTCCCGAACCGGCTGCACAGTTCCTATTTCATTATTGGCATACATGATAGTGATCAAAATGGTATCCTCTCTGATCGCCTGCTCTAATTCCGATACAGAGATGAGACCATTTTCATCCACCGGAAGATAGGTCACTTCATATCCATTTCTTTCTAAAAAAGCGCAGGTCCGGAGTACCGCATGATGCTCAATTCCGGATGTAATGATATGCTTTCCCTTTTCTCTGTTTTTCTCTGCCGTTTTTAAAATTGCCCAATTATCTGCCTCTGTTCCGCCGGATGTAAAGTAGATTTCCTCTTTCTTCGCCCCGATCGACCTCGCGATCTGCTTCCTGGCTCTTTCCATCATCTCCTTTGCAGCTTTTCCAAATTCGTAAATACTGGAGGGGTTTCCATAGAGCTCCCTGAAAAAAGGAGTCATTTCTAAAAGCACCTCCGGATATGTCCCTGTCGTCGCCGCATGATCAAAATAAATCATCTTTCCTTTGTCCTTTCATAAGAAAATGGCAGATTTCACCATTTCTCTTATATTTTCCGGTTTCTTTATTCTATGCAGCTTCACCTCTTCCGGTACATAAAAGTTGGGAAAATGCTGTGTATACCTGCATTTTCTGCATAATTACCTGCTTCAGGGCATAAGAATGAAATGTACTTACTATTCACTGTATATCAGAGATGTGCTATGGAGTTTTTGCAAAAAGAAATGCGGACAAATTTCCGGATGCACGGACAGGAGACGAAAACTATGGAATTTTTCTCAAAGCTTCATATACAAGCTCTAAAGGGAACGTTAATACGCGGAACCCTTTTACTGACGATTGCCGGCTTTATTACCCGAATCATCGGCTTTTTTTACCGCGTCTTTTTGGCAGATCATTTAGGTGAGACACTCCTTGGCATCTATCAGCTCATCTTTCCGATCTACGGAATCTGCTTTACGATCTACGCAGCCGGAATCCAGACTGCAATTTCACAAAAAATTGCTGCAAATACAAGGACCGGGGAGGAAAAAAGAAAGACCGACCGGAAAATCTTTTTCTATGGTCTGTCCCTCTCTCTTTTCCTCGCCATTTTCCTTTCCTTTCTGCTCTATTTCCTTGCACAGCCGATTGCTGACTCTTTTCTGCTGGAACCAGCCTGTGCGCCTTACCTGAAGATCCTGAGTCTTTTATTCCCTTTTTGCGGTACCTCTGCCTGTATCAATGGATATTTTTACGGGAAAAAAAGGGCAAAAGTACCTGCTGTCTCACAAATGATCGAACAATTAGCACGTGTCGGCTCTGTTCTCTTTCTCTGTACACTGCTGCACGCAAAAGGGGAATTTGGCTGTCAGATCGCTGTCTTTGGCGTGGTCGTGGGAGAATTTGTCGCATGTGCTTATAATGTTTTTAAGCTTTTTAAAGAATTTTCTCTTCGCTCCCTCCTGCACATCCGCAAAAAAAGAAAGAACCTTCTGCATTCTGCCGAACAAACAACCTCTCATGCACTATCCGAAGCTTCTTTCCATATATTATCAAAAAGAAACAGAAAAAAAGGAATCTTTTTTTCTCTTCTGTTCCTTTCCGGAACCCTGACGGGAACAAAGCTGATTCTCGCACTGCTTCATAGTGTTGAGGCAGTCTTCATTCCGGCAGCCTTAAAGAAATATGGTTATAGCAGCGAAGAAGCGTTGGCACTTTTCGGAGTTTTCTCCGGAATAGCCCTGCCATTTATCCTCTTCCCTTCTACTGTCACGAATTCCTTTGCCGTCATGCTTCTTCCTTCGATAGCAGAGGCGCATGCCGGCGGCAATATGAAGCAGATCCGGAACTATGTGACGAAATCCGGAAAATACAGCCTCCTTATCGGCTACCTTTTTACTGCCCTTTTCCTGCTGTCCGGAAATTTCTGCGGAACCGTTTTCTTTCATAGTCCGGATGCCGGTTACTTTATTACCTCCCTGTCTTTTCTTTGTCCGTTTTTATACCTTTCCACCACCTTTACGAGCATTATCAACGGACTCGGAAAAACAGGCCTGACCTTTTTTATCACCACATTAAGCCTGCTGGTAAAGATTTTTTTCCTCATTGTCCTGGTACCGGAATACGGAATACAGGCTTATTTGACCGGCACCCTGCTAAGCCAGATGATCATGACGATATGGGAATGGTATTATCTGAGGAACTACATGGAGCTTTCCACAAAAAAATATCTCCTTTATCCTGTAACCTTTTTCATCCTTTTAGGAATGCTCCTGGGAAAAAGTGGATTTTTTTAACAGGAAAAAACCTGAATATCCGGGTGGAATTCACTTTGAGTTACACTTTGACACGGAGGATGAAATTTTTTTAAAAAAGGGATTGACATTTTCCTGATCATCATGTATTATAAGTACTGTGCTTGTGAGAAACACAATCAGGAATGCACGAGTGGCTCAGTGGTGGAGTATCGCCTTGCCAAGGCGAGGGTCGCGGGTTCGAATCCCGTCTCGTGCTTTTTTTGTTGTCTTTAAATCAAACAGGACAAATCTCCAAAATTATGAAGCTAAGAAAGGACTGAGATATCATGAATGTAGAGCAGATAAAGGAAAAGCTGAAAGCGATTCATCAGGAGCAGCTTTTGACCTATTATGACGAGCTTGACGAAGAACAAAAAACACAGCTTTTATCACAGATCGAGGGAACTGATTTTTCTGTACTGTCCCATATTGGTGAGAAAAATGACACCGCAGACAATGCTCAGATCACACCGATCAAGGCACTTACCCTCCCGGAAATCAAGGAACAGGAAGCTTCTATAAAAAACACAGGAGTTCAGGCGATAAGATCCGGGAAGCTGGGAGCTGTCCTTTTAGCAGGCGGCATGGGAACCAGACTGGGTTCGGATTCGCCAAAAGGAATGTATGATATCGGCATCACGAAACCTGTCTTCATCTTCCAAAGACTGATTGAAAATCTTCTCGATGTCGTAAAGGAAACCGAAACCTGCATTCACCTTTTCATCATGACAAGCGATAAAAACCACGAAATGACTACCGCTTTTTTAGAAGAAAAGGAGTATTTCGGATACGATAAAAATTTTATTCATTTCTTTCAGCAGGATATGGCACCTGCTACCGATTATGAAGGAAAAATTTATTTAGAAGAAAAAGGAAAGCTTGCCTCCTCACCAAACGGAAATGGCGGCTGGCTGACCTCTATGCGAAACGCAGGTCTTCTGGAATTCGTTCATAAAGAAGGCATCGAATGGCTGAATGTCTTTGCCGTAGATAATGTGCTTCAAAGGATTGCCGATCCGCTTTTCTTAGGTGCTGCGATAGAATCAGGCTGTACCGTTGGCGCAAAGGTCGTCAGAAAAAACGATCCGGACGAAAAAGTAGGTGTGATGTGTTTAAAGAACGGGCATCCTTCCATTATGGAATACTACGACCTGACTCCGGAGCTGCGTGATACCTTAGACGAAAACGGAGAACGTGTTTATAACTTCGGTGTGATCTTAAACTATCTGATAGAGGTGAAAAATGCAGAACAGGTCATGAATCAGGCACTTCCGGTCCATGTCGTGGAAAAGAAGATTCCTTATCTGGATGAAAACGGTATTCTCGTAAAACCGGAAAAACCAAATGGATATAAATTTGAAACGTTGATTTTGGATTTGATCGAACTCATGGATCAGTGTCTCCCATTTGAAGTAGAGCGTGAAAAAGAGTTTGCCCCGATCAAAAACAAAACCGGTGTGGATTCCGTAGAAAGCGCACCTGCACTGCTAAAGAAAAACGGATATACTCTCTGATCCTTCCTTATCAATCAAAAAACCGAAAAAAACACCCCGCACAAAGTGCAAATGAGTGTCGTGCGGGGCACATCCGGGAAATCCCTGGGAATGTAATCCATTTCTAGGGATTTAAACATTTCCCATTTTTTGCAAAACGATATTTTTTCCCACGGATCACTGTCGTGCAATTCCGCAATGCCTTTCCATTCTTTCTGAAAAAATACCACTTTTTCTTTATTTTTTTCCAGCCACGGAAAACCTTCCCATGGTCATCAAAGGAATAGTACTCCGAACCGATTTTATGAAATCCCTTTGTAGCCGCTCCATTTGCCTCAAAATGGTGACGCCACCCTCCTATGGATTTCCATCCGGTTAAGAGTTTTTCCTTTTTCGTAACAAAATAATACCTTCCATCCTTTAACATCCAATGCCTGGTGACCATTTTGATATCAGAACCAAGCCTTTTGAACCTGATCCTTCCATTCTTTTTCGCCAGACCATAATAATTTGCCACTGCTCTTGCATCGGCTACGCCCAGCTTTTTCTGCACAGAGCTTTTTACAAGCTTTTTCAGATCCTTTTTATTGTCTACAAAACCATGCTCTATGATCATCGATGCAAAGCCTGCAGTCGTTCCGCCCCGTACAATGGCATAGTAATCGGCTGTCTTTCCGTTTGGATATTTCTGCGATGCGGAAAGTCTTTTTAAATAGCCGCGATTGACCATCCCCACAGAGGAAGAGATTCTTTCTAATGCCACTTTTCCAATCGTAGCAGCGACGGTACTAAGCTCTTTATGATATTGACCGGAGGAAATCAATGCACAGGCTCCGTCACGGTAAGAGGAGGAAGGTCCCCCGGCATTATTATGTATGCTGAAAAGAAGATTCGAACCATGATTTTTGGCAATCTGTACTCTGCCCTCTAAAGTAACGTTCCGGTCATCCGAACGTGTCAGATAGACCGTCACATTTTTATAGGATTCCAGCTCTTTTTTCATATATCTCGCTATTTTCAGATTGAGATTTTTTTCACACACCAAACGTCCCTTGTACTTGACATAGGCTCCCTTTTCCGAACCACCATGTCCCGGATCGATCGTTACGACGATTCTTTTCGCTGCCGCTGCTGTTTTTTCTTTCTGCAAAAAGATACATCCGGACATCGAAATGGATACGGAAAGAAAAAAAGAAAGCCCTTTCGTCCATATCGAAACCATCTGCCTTTTCATGCTGCTTTTATCAAACACACTAACGCCTCCATTCGTTCTTTGACACTTTATCCTGTATAAACCGATTTCTCTAATCCGCCAGCTCCGTTTCCTCATAATACTCATCTGCAAGCATCTCTAAAAAGGAGCTATCCTCCCCCGGAAACTGTTTTCGTAATAGGATCTGAATATGCGCAATCAGCAAAAGATCATTTTCAGATGGTGAAACGGAAGAGTCCGTCCACCCGTCTAAAAGCTCTTTCGTAATATTGTCCTTTAACCATCCCTGGATCTCTTTTATCTTTTCCTCCTCCTGCGGAATCAGTGCTTTTATTTTCCCTGCTTTTACAAAGGAAACGACTCCGGAAATGATAAAACCTAAAAATAAAGCTGCAATAACACAAAATACGTAGTTATTATATGAAATAGGAATGACTTTAAGCTTTGTCAAAAGAAGATAGACTCCGCCCAGAATTCCAAAGATAATAAAGGTTATGCCGGAGAACTTCATGTCCGAATATTTATCCGCTTTTTTTACATATTCCTTTCCTCCTGCGGTATATAAAAGATCCGAAGAATCCTCATCAATTTCCTCTACGAGAAGTGGATTTTCCTTTAAGACCTGATCTTCTTGCGGATCCAAAGAATCCTTCTCATCCATTTCAAAAGATTCCCCTGAAGTCTCTTCTGTTTCCGGGGCTTTTTTCTCCTGTTTCTCATCTGCCTTTCCGATCAGATAACCGTGTACCATTTTTTCTGCCTTCTTTACAGACCTTTCCGGTACCAGGATCTGAAAGCCGGAGGAATCCTCCGTCTTTTCCTTTACTGCGCCCTCCACCTTTGAGTACACTAAAAACCCTAAAAGCTCATCCGCTGTCTTTTCGTCACTGATTTCACAGACATTGATAAAATCTGCCGTTTCCGGCTTTTGGATCAATTCCGTTCCACAGTCCGCACACACAGTAATCCCTTCGTTATATTCTGTTTTACATTTTGGACACCACATATCTGTGTTCCTCCCTTTCCTAAAAAATGTCCTTTACCTTGACCACTAAATATGATACCATAAATAGAAAAGAAATACAAATCACCCTGTAAGCCTACAGAAACGGAGCAAAAAATATGAAATCCTGCTGGAAAGAGAACCTAAGAGAAGATTTCATGCTTATCAAAGCCTGCCTTACCAAATCAAATATCATTTTCGGTGCCTGTCTCGCCTTTATCCTGTTCATGATGCTGATTTTTGACCTGGACTGTCCCATTTTACATATCACGGGAATCTCCTGCCCCGGATGTGGCATGACACGCGCATATCTGAGGCTGCTCCATTTCCAAATCAGAGAAGCCGGTTTTTATCATCCCCTCTGGTGGGCGCCTCCATTTGTTCCGATTTTCTGGCTGCTGTACAAACGGGGAAAAGTATCTCATAAGGTACATCAAATATTTCTTTATCTCTTTGCCGGTCTCTTTCTCGTGACCTACCTGATACGCATTCTTTTTTTTAGGAGCATGGTCATCCGGTTTTCTCCGAAAAGCGGAGTCATTTATCAGGTACTTTCACACGTATTTTCCTTTCTGTAAGGTGCCTGGCAGGAGCGTAAAAAGAAAAAGACCTTCAGAACATCTCCAAAAGTCTTTTTTTACTCCGTTCACCCTTGTTTACATCGGCGGCACTACTTTATTGATCTCATTCTGAAGTAAGCAGTATGTAATGATGGAAAGGCCTATGATACTTAAAATCAGATATAAAATACCACTGTTCGAAGAAATCTCTCCTCTGCCCTGACGTATGGCATCCACCTTTTCCCCCATTTTGTATGCCCAATAAAATCCATAAATCCCACAGGTAATAATGGTAAATAAAAGTACCATTCCGCCTGACGTATCCTCTACCCCGGCGATCTCATTGATTTCATCGGTAAGCCGCACCAGCCAGTATAATCCGTAAATTCCGCAGGTAATGATGGAAAATACAATACATAATGCAATGTTTCTGTTTTTAGCCATATTTTTCTCCTCCTGAGTTTTTAATAAAAGAATCTGTTTCCTTTTGTAAACAAGATTATTATAAGTGATATGATGTACGATGTCAATTATGGACTTTTTTTTGAATATATGCTACACTTAGGAACTGTAATGATAAAAACGGGTGGGAATTCCTGCCCGATATCTGGAGGAAATATTATGGCAGACCAAGCGATGATAAATGAAATCAAAAAACGCAGAACCTTTGCGATCATCTCACATCCCGATGCCGGAAAAACCACGCTGACGGAAAAATTCCTTCTTTACGGGGGTGCAATCAATACCGCCGGCTCCGTGAAGGGAAAAGCAAATTCCAAATATGCGGTTTCTGACTGGATGGAGATTGAAAAAGAACGTGGAATATCTGTCACTTCTTCGGTTCTGCAGTTCAACTACGACAACTTCTGCATCAATATCCTGGATACACCGGGACACCAGGACTTTTCCGAGGATACCTACCGAACTCTGATGGCTGCAGATTCTGCAGTCATGGTCATCGATGCGTCCAAGGGAGTAGAAGCACAGACCATCAAGCTTTTTAAAGTTTGTGTCATGCGTCACATTCCGATTTTCACCTTTATCAATAAAATGGACAGAGAAGCGAAGGACTCTTTCGAGCTTTTAGATGATATTGAAACCGTTTTGGGCATCCGCACGTGTCCTGTCAACTGGCCGATTGGCTCCGGAAAACGTTTTAAAGGGATTTATGACAGGAAGGAAAAGACGGTCCGCTCCTTTGTATCTGTTTCTACCGGCGGTGCAAAGAAGGCAGCGGAAACAGATTATGCGATTACTGATCCTGCGCTGAAGGAATTGGCAACAGACGAACTTTATGAACAGCTTTTAGAGGAAATCGAGCTTTTAGACGGAGCCAGCGATCCCCTGGATCTGGAAAAAGTTCAAAGGGGGGAGCTTTCCCCTGTATTTTTTGGTTCTGCTCTCACCACCTTCGGAGTAGAAACTTTTTTAAAGTATTTTCTGGAGATGACGACTTCCCCGCTTCCCAGGAGCTCGAATGAAGGGGACATCGATCCGCTTACGAATGATTTCTCTGCCTTTGTCTTTAAAATTCAGGCAAATATGAATAAAGCACACAGGGACCGTATCGCTTTCCTGCGTGTCTGTTCCGGAAAATTTGATGCGGAAAAAGAGGTATATCATGTCCAGAGTGGGAGAAAGCTCCACCTTTCCCAGCCGCAGCAGATCATGGCACAGGACAGACAGGTGATTTCCGAAGCCTATGCCGGAGATGTGATCGGTGTGTTTGATCCCGGACTTTTTTCCATCGGAGATACCCTGACTGCCCCGGGAAATAAATTTGAATACGAAGGAATCCCGACCTTTGCACCGGAACACTTCGCCAGAGTGGTACAGCAAAATTCCATGAAACGAAAGCAGTTCGTAAAGGGAATTACCCAGATCGCACAGGAAGGTGCCATCCAGATTTTTCAGGAATTTACCGCTGGAATGTCAGAAATCATCGTGGGTGTTGTGGGCGTATTGCAGTTCGACGTATTAAAATACCGTCTGGAAAATGAATA
>JAFVAA010000670.1 GCA_017476305.1 Lachnospiraceae bacterium | reverse complement strand
TTTGTCCGGCTTCCAATGGTCTCACCATCCTTCTTAATCTGCTCCCCGCGTCTAACCTCCAGACGAACCGATGAATAATATTTCAACGCACGTCCTCCTGTCGTCGTCTCCGGATTTCCAAACATCACGCCGACCTTCTCACGGAGCTGATTGATAAAGACCACACTGCAGCTGGTCTTCCCGATAATACCGGTCAGCTTTCGGAGCGCCTGTGACATCAGCCTCGCCTGAAGTCCTACATGCGAATCTCCCATCTCGCCTTCGATCTCTGCCTTTGGCACCAGTGCTGCCACCGAATCCACGATGACAATATCGATCGCCGTAGAACGGACCATCGTCTCGGCAATCTCCAACGCCTGCTCCCCTGTATCCGGCTGGGAGATATACAGATTATCAATATCCACTCCGATCTTCTTCGCATAGACCGGATCCAGTGCATGCTCCGCATCAATAAAGCCTGCGATCCCCCCCAGCTTCTGGACCTCTGCCACCATATGTAAAGCGACCGTAGTCTTTCCACCTGCTTCCGGACCGTAGATCTCTATAATTCTCCCCTTCGGAATCCCACCGACACCAAGAGCCAGATCCAGTCCGATCGAGCCTGTCGGTATCGTCGCTACATTCATTTTCGCATTATCCCCCAGCTTCATGACAGAACCCTTGCCAAACTGCTGTTCTATCTGTGCCATAGCCGCTTCTAATGCCTTTTTCTTATTTTCATCCATCTTGATCTCACTTGCCATATTCATTCCTCTCTTTCCAGGGTGTGTCCGGCTTCTCCACTGACCGAACAAATGTTCTTTTGCTATCATAATCTATTTTATTTCATCTGTCAACCATTTTTTATACAATCCTTCCTTTTTCCCCAGGGATAGTTACAGTTCACACGGCAGTGGCATTTTTAGTCAATATGTTGAAACAGGAAACTGTAATCTGTATACTTGTGGAAAAGACTGTATGAGACCGCCGGTACTTAAGCACCGTATTTTGGTGCTTTATGTACCGCTGCGTAGGCGAATCAAGCGGGAGCGTGTCTTTGCAACAAGTATACAGAGTACAGTTTCCATTCAGGATTTTAAATGAAATGCCACTGCCGTGTGAAGTGTAACGAGGGATCATCACATGTTTTTCTCCCGGTACTTCTGGGTGTACTGCACCACGAACTCCTTTGAAATCAAACGGTACTTATTTAAAGCATAGATCGTATTCACAAATTCCTTCCCGGAAATCGGTGCATCTAACAGGTCATCTAAAGTTTTCGCGATCAGCTCCTTGTATTCCTCCAGGGTGATCACCAGATTTTTACAGAGAATGCTGCCCCTGTATATTTCTTTGAAATATTCATTGAACTGTGATGAGGAATTTACCTTATCATCTACTAAAAACGCAACTCCCGGAAGGAGGACACGCCGCAGATTTCCTACCGAGGAATTCGTCAGATAAATTCCGGGCTCTATACGGAATGTATTTTTTTTGATTTCCAGCTGTCCCTCATTCGTACTCTCAAAATACTCCGGAAGATACGGCTGGAACATCTTCGTGATAAAATTAGACACTTTGAACGGCATATAGTCCGTATCCGGATCTGCCGGAACATTCTTCACCAGTAAAATCCCCTGGATATCTGCCAAAGGCACCTCAAATTCCTGTGCATTCCCTGTCAGGACCAAAAAATGGAGCATCTTATCCGTCTTCCACATAAATGCCGGTGCCTGCTCGATATTTCCCTTTGGAAAGCTGTCAATCATCACTTTGACATGAATCTGATTCACTTTATGCTCTTTTAGCAGCTTTTTCATCTTTTTTTCATTCATAGAAGCCAAAAACTGCGCTTTTTCCCTCTCCTTTTTCCTGCGGGATACTTCATCCGTAACCTCTTTTTCTACAGATTTTTCCCCTGCTTCCCCATTATTTAAAGCATCCTTTTCTGCATGATTCTTTTCTCTTTTTTCCTTATTTCTGTTTCTTTTTTCCTTCGCCTTCCTCTTTCTCGCCAGATCATTCAGAGAAATCGACTGGGAAAGAATGAGCGCCAAAAGGGCCAGTCCCACACCACCTGCACCAAGCATGGGCATCCCCAAAGCAAACGCCGTCACGAAAAGAGCTAATGCGCCAATTCCAAAAAGAAAAATCGCCCATAAAAAAATTTTCGTCTTCAGATTTCCGTGCAGCATACTGTTTACAATCTTCTCAAGCATTATCTCAACCGGCCTCCCTCGTAATGTTCTCTGGTGCCCAGGCATTTCAGAATCGCATCATACTGCGCCTCTTCGTCCTCGCCATCTAAGACCAGATCCAGCGTAACAGCAATGTTATTTAGCAGAATACTATTTAAATACGGTCCAAGTCCTATAAAGATCTGTCGCTTTTTTCTGACATTTTCTGCATCCAAAAACATCATCAGACCTCTTCGTTTCAATTCCTCTTCGGTGATCCGGACACCCACATATT
>JAFVAA010000669.1 GCA_017476305.1 Lachnospiraceae bacterium | reverse complement strand
GGAGCATGGCTGCCGCATCTGGATTTCAATGGAGAAGACAGGTTGAAGGTGCATCTGTACTATGAGCTTTTGCAGGATGGAAGGGTGATTTCTGCAGGGACTTCCCTTTTCTGCGCGCCAAAGCACTATGCATTTTTAGATCCCGGACTTTCGGTAGAGGCAGAGGGGGATACGGTAACGGTGACGGCGAAAAATTTTGCAAAGGCTGTCTGCGTGGAGACAGAGGAAGGGGTTCTGCGTCTGGATGATAATTTCGTCGATATGGAGGCGGGAACAAGGGTATTTCATATCCTTCCGAGCCGCGATTTTACAGCGGATGGGACGGAAAAGACCGGAGCCTATCGTGTCAGAAGTGTTTATGAGATGGCAGAGAGGTGAAAATAACATAGTTTACTGCTTTTGCATTCCAAAAACCATCGGGCAGGCCGTTTAAAGTAATTTATGAACCGTTTCTAATGGAGGGGAAAAATTGTTATGAAAAGAATAGTTACTGTTTTTACGGGTGGGACGATTGGAAGCAGAAAATCGGATACGGGAGAGATTGCACCGGATCAGAATATGTCCTTCCGGCTCTTGGAAATGTATCAGGAAACTGTAGATAAAAAATTTACTGGAAATTCGGAAAGGGAAGAGGAGTCCCTTATCGAATTTCTTTCAGAGGAGCCGTATTACATTCTGAGTGAAAATCTTACGGGAAGGGAGCTTTTCACTTTGGCGGAGTGTGTGAAAAGATATCTGGCGGTTTCGGAAAATATAGAAGGTATCATAATCATGCATGGGACGGATACGCTCCAGTATACCGCAGCCTTTTTAGGATTTCTTTTTGCGAAGGCTTCCATTCCGATTGTCCTGGTTTCCAGTGCGTATCCTTTAGAGGATGAGCGTGCAAATGGATTACGGAATTTCTGCGGGGCAGTGGACTTTATCCGGGGAGACTTTGAAAACGGAGTTTTTGTAAGCTATGCAAATGAGGGGGAGACGGTGAAAATACACAGGGGAACCAGACTAGTGCGTTCTCTGGAGTATTCTGCAGATGTATTTAGTGCAGGGAACGGATTTTATGGGAGCTTTACGGAGGATGGAAGATTTTTAAAGAATCCGGATTTTATAGACGAGGTGGAGAAATTTCCGGAGGATTTGATTTTTACCGGAGAAAAAAAGAGAGCCGGGTTTGGGCAGGAAAGCCAGTTAAACGACCGTCAGGAAGTCCGGAAGCAGGAGGAATTTATGCTGACGGTAGGTTGCCCGTATATTTTGCGAATCGTGCCTTATGTCGGGATGGTTTATCCGGAAATTTCAGAGGATGTGAAAGTGATTTTAATGGAAAGCTATCATTCGGGGACAATCGGGATTTCGGAGTCTTTGAAGAGCTTTGCGGAAAAAGCGGGGAAACGAAAGCTTCCAATCTATCTGACGGGACTGAACAGAGAGGATACGGATTATGAAACGGTGAGTGGGTATACGAGACTTGGAATCATTCCTCTGCGGAATAAAACGGCGATTTCCCAGTATGTGAAGCTGTGGATTTTACTTAGTAACGGGGCAGATATCAGAAGGTTTATGGAGTGAACGAAAGCGAAATAATAATAAAAAAGCTTTTGGAAACCTTGCGAATCCTTTGAACCTCTGTTATAATGAAACTTGTTGTTTGATTGTTACATTTCTCACGGTAGTGAACACTCTGCTGTTCACTACCGTCCCAAGGTGCAAATTCAGCCAATAAAGCACTAAGCCTATCGCGCAATGCGCGATTTTCAATGGCTTAGTGCTGTTACAGTTTACACGAATGTGTGAACTGTAACGTTTTATTACCCGTGGGAAACCGGGATATGATTTTAAAAGATAGGAGATTTAGAGATGAGCAGCAGGGTAACTATAGAGAACAAGTATCGTGAAAGAACATTAGATCAGATTACGGAGGCAGATATTGATAAAAATATTCGTATCGCCGGATGGGTGGAAAATATCCGTGATCATGGCGGCGTGTCCTTCATCGATTTACGTGATATGTATGGTGTGATGCAGGTGGTCATGCGGGATACCTCTCTTTTGGATGGCATTACGAGAGAGGAGTGCATCAGTGTAGAAGGTGTCATCCAGAAACGTGATGAGGAGACCTATAATCCGAAAATTCCTACAGGAACGATTGAATTGGAGGCGCATCAGGTGGACATTTTGGGACGTGTCTACAGACAGCTTCCGTTTGAAGTGATTATGTCAAAGGAAACGAGAGAGGATGTTCGTTTGAAATACCGTTATCTGGATCTTCGTAACTGGAAGGTTCGTGACAATATGATCTTTCGTTCAAAGGTGATAAGCTTTCTTCGTGAAAAGATGACAGAGATGGGATTTTTAGAGATTCAGACACCGATTCTCTGTGCGTCTTCCCCGGAGGGAGCCAGAGATTATATCGTGCCATCCAGAAAATTTAAGGGAAAGTTTTATTCACTTCCACAGGCACCACAGCAGTATAAGCAGCTTCTGAGGGTGTCAGGCTTTGATAAATATTTTCAGATTGCTCCATGCTTCCGGGATGAGGATGCGAGAGCAGACCGTTCGCCGGGAGAGTTTTATCAGCTCGATTTCGAAATGAGCTTTGCGACACAGGAGGATGTATTCCGGATTGGCGAAGAGGTTCTTACGGAGACTTTTGAAAAGTTTGCGCCTGAGGGCTATGAGGTGACGAAAGCACCATATCCTGTGATCAGCTATAAGCAGGCGATGCTTGAATTTGGTACAGATAAGCCGGATTTAAGAAATCCGCTTCGGATTATCGACGTGACAGACTTTTTCCAGAGATGTACCTTTAAGCCTTTCCATGGAAAGACGGTTCGTGCCATCAATGTTCACGCGAAGCTTTCAAAGGGGCAGCATGAAAAGCTTTTAAAATTCGCCCAGGGAATTGGGATGGGCGGACTTGGTTATCTCGAAGTCAAAGAGGATATGACCTATAAGGGACCGATTGATAAATTTATCCCGGATGAGATGAAGACGGAAATGAAAGAACTCGCAGGACTGGAGGCAGGAGATACGATTTTCTTTATCGCAGACAGGGAGGAGCTTGCTGCACTCTATGCCGGTCAGATTCGAAATGAGCTCGGGGAACGTCTGGAGCTTTTAGAGAACAATGCGTTCCGTTTCTGCTACATCAATGATTTTCCGATGTACGAATACGATAAGGAAGAAAAGAAATATATCTTTACACATAATCCGTTTTCTATGCCGCAGGGCGGTTTAGAGGCATTAAATGAGAAAAAGCCGGAGGAGATTCTGGCATATCAGTATGATATCGTCTGCAATGGAATTGAGCTTTCTTCCGGGGCAGTCAGAAATCATGATCTCGATATCATGGTAAAGGCTTTTGAGATTGCCGGATATACGGAGGAGGATTTAAAGCAGAAGTTCGGTGCTCTGTATAATGCATTTCAGTTCGGTGCGCCTCCACATGCCGGCATGGCACCCGGAGTAGACCGTATGATCATGCTGCTTCGTGAGGAGGAAAATATCCGTGAGATCATTCCGTTCCCGATGAATGGAAATGCACAGGATCTGATGTGCGGTGCACCGGGAGAGGTGACGGAGATGCAGCTTAGAGAGACACATATTAAGGTTAGACAGTAAGGAAGATTAGATTATTAGGATAATAAAAAGAAGCTCTGGAAATTTTCGGGAGCTTCTTTTACTATATAGGAAACTTCGTTCCCTATATAGTAAAAAAAGCTCCCCGAAGATGCGCACTCGCGCGTTGGGAAATATGTTGCTTACAGCAACCGCGCTCGGCGCGAGAGTTTCGCAAGCGAAACTCTTTTTTTAAAATTTATTTTAATAAGAGATTACCATTCGTATAAGTTCTCTGCAATCTCAGAAAAATCGATGAATAAATCTTCGTAAAGGTTGACTTTTATGGTAGCATGAAAAGGGTAGGAAACACCAATGATATTTTTTTCAAAAAAATAGACGTTCACCGTTTTCTGCCGCGGATCCACAATCCAATATTCCCGTACTCCGTACTGTTCATAGTAGTAGAGTTTTCGGATATAATCATGGGAAGGGGTGGTGGGAGATACGATTTCGATGATAAAGTCCGGCGCACCATTGCATCGTTTGCCATCCAGCTTATCTTTGTCACAGATTACCATAATGTCAGGCTGAACAATCGTAAGCGGCTTGTCTGAAAGCTTTACGTCAAAAGGGGCAGAAAATACCCGACAGGTTCCTTTTTTTCTTTTCATATAGTTGTTTAGTATCGTTGATAATTCCATAGAAATTGTTTGATGAATCTGTGACGGACTTGCCATATCATAGGCAATATTTTCAAAAATTTCTACCCTTCTGTCTTCTGGAAGAGTCTCATATTGCTCCAAAGTTATGGCTTCCTGCTTTGATTGTAAGGCGGGCATAGTGACACTTCCTTTCTTTCCTGCTATTGGTTGTCCATATTTTTATGATCTTCAAAGTATTTTTTTATCGCTGCATAGCTTTCCGGGCTTAAATCATGTTCGATTTTACATGCATCATCTGCGGCGGTTTTTTCATCTACACCCATACTGATCAGCCAGTCTTTAAAGAAATTGTGCCGTTCGTAAATCATCTCTGCAATTTCTTTCCCACTATCCGTCAGATAGATATATCCCTGCTCCATGACATAGATATAGTCCTTTTCTCGAAGGTTCTTCATCGCAATGCTGACACTTGGTTTTTTATAGCCGAGTTCGTTTGCAATATCGACGGAACGGACTACAGGCAGCTTTTGGCTGAGAATGAGGATTGCCTCTAAGTAATCTTCTACCGATTCATTTGATTTTGTACGCATATGATATCCCCCAATCACTTTCTTGAATTTCTATCTATTATAAACTAAAAAGCGATTCTTTGCAAATATCAGAAGAAAAAACATTGTATAACCAATGTAATTTTGTGAGGACTGATGATTGATTATGTCTGGGCAGTATGATAACATAGTCTCGTGCAGGGCACGAGCCATTGCAAGTTGTTATGCCAAAAAGCGTGGCAATAAATGAGGAATATAGTCTCGTGCAGGGTACGAGACTATGGGTGAAATGGGAAGGGGAAGAGAAAAAGGATGAATGTCAAACGGTTTATCGGGGATAAAGGTTTTTATAAAAGAATCATGACCATAGCGGTTCCTATCATGGTTCAGAACGGAATTACGAATTTTGTCAGTCTTTTGGATAATATCATGGTAGGCGGAATCGGGACGGAGCAGATGTCGGGGGTCGCCATCATCAATCAACTGGTATTTATCTACTATTTGATGATGTTTGGCGGACTTTCCGGCGTGGGAATTTTTACGGCACAGTATTTCGGGAAAAGGGATATGGAGGGAATTCGGCATACCTTCCGGTATAAGCTGTGGATGGCATTTTTGCTTTCTGCCCTTGCCGCTGTGCTTTTTCTCACATTTGAGGATACACTAATCAATATGTATCTGCATAAAAGTGAGGACGGGGGAGATTTACATGCTACCTATCTGTATGGGAAAACCTATGTGCGGATTATCTTTTTCGCACTTCCGCCGGTTATGCTCCAGATGGTGTATGCGAGTTCCCTAAGGGAATGCAGTGAAACGGTACTGCCAATGAAGGCGGGGATTACGGCGGTGCTTGTGAATCTGG